>JAAFGU010000364.1 GCA_010365205.1 Aromatoleum sp.
TGGTCCTCGATCAGGTGATAGCCGATGCGCAAAGGCGCGTATGCCAGCGCCAGCTCGGTCATCCGGTCGAAGCGCTTTGTCCGCTCGGCTCCGTCGGGGAGGGCTCGGGCCTCGTCGTAGAGCTTGTCGAACGCGGCTAGCTTGAATCGTGACTGATTTTCCTGGCCGGCATTGGGCCCGTACAGGAGCTGCATGAAGTTCTCGGCGTCCGGATAGTCGGCGTTCCAGCCGTCGCCCCGCATCGGGATCTTGCCCAGCCGAGTCATCTTGCGCAGTTCCGGCAGCCGGTCCTTCTTGAACACGATCCTGATCCCGATCGCGTCCATGTTCTTTTTCCACAGTTCGTCTCCCTGCCTCGCGGTGGAATTCGGCGTCGACCAGCGTTCGAGGACCAGCGGGGTGCCGGCCGGAGTCTCCCGATAGCCGTCGCCATCGCGATCCTTGTAACCGAAGCGGTCGAGCAGTGCGCGCGCTGCCGCAGGATCGTACAACTGCGCCTGCGTCCTCAACGCGGGATCGAAGCCGGCGATATCGGGCGGAATGAGGCCGGCCGCCGGCACCGCACGACCCTTCAGCAACACGCGGATCGCTTCGTCGTCGTCGTATCCCATCCCGATCGCGCGGCGCAGCGCGATCTTGTCCGGTGTGTAGCCGCCGATGACGGGATCGTCCATGTTGAAAAACGTCCACCACGTGTTCGGGCGCAGCAGCGTCTCGTGGCCGATGCCGATGGCAGTCAGCTCGGGCTTCAGCTTACCGCCGACGAGCGCCTGCTCGACGAACTCGGAGGGGAGCCGCTCGAGCAGGTCGATTTCGCGATTGAGGAACGCGAGCCATTGGCCCTGTCCTTCCTCGATCACGCTGATGTCGATGCGCTGAACGAGCGGCAAGCGTCGGCCCTTCATCGCCGCCGCGATCGGTTGGGCGTCGGCCGGAACCGGGCCGGCTGGCACGTAGGTCGTTTCGCGGAAACCCGGATTCGCATCGAGCGTGATCCTGGAACTGCGCCGGTATTCGCCGAGCACGAACGGGCCGGTGCCGACCGGATGTGCGCCGAAGTCCTGGCCGTAGGTTTCGACAACCTCGCGCGCGACCGCACAGGTATTGGGGACCGCGAGCGCGTACAGGAATCGCAGGTCCGGTGCCTTGAGGCGGATGCGCAGCGTATAGCGGTCGACGACCTCGAGCCCCGGGATCGGCGTGTCGTAGTCGAACTTGCCCGTCTTCTCGGCCTTGGCGCGCGCCTCGTCGGCGCCGACGATCTTGCCTTCGATCAACCATAACCAGGGACTCTTGACGGCGGGATCGAGCAGCCGCTTGATCCCGTACGCCTGGTCAGCGGCCGTCAGCTCGCGCGGCTTGCCCTTGAACGCCGGATCTGGCGTAAAGAACGTGCCCTTGCGCAGCTTGAACACGTACGTCGCGCCGTTGTCCCGCACCGTCGGCATCGCCTCGAGCGTGCGCGGCACCAGCATGACCGGGCGCGCGAGGTAGTCGTAGTCGAGCATCGCCTCGCAGATGTTGGCGATGACGCTGTCGGAGGCAGCATCGGATGCGAACTGCGGGTCGAAACTCGTCTCGGCGATCGAGAACACCACACGCAGCGTCTTCACCGGCTCCGCGGCCCTCGAGGGCTGCACAGCGCCGAACGACGTCAGCGCGATCGCCGCAATCGCCGCCGCCGTCCATCGCCCTGCCTCGCCCCGCATCGTTTGTGCTCCATCGCCGCGGCGCATTGCCGCACGCACAATCCTAGCATTCGCACCCGGCCCGATGGACGTGAACTGGCGCCGCCCTAGCGCGCCGGGCCGCGCGCGCGTTGACCACGGCGCGATGCGCGAGCGATACTTCAGACCCGAGCCGATCCCCCGACCCTGCATGAATCCGACCTCATTGCCCGGCGTCAGGGCGACAACCGCGACGCTTGCCGTTTTCGCCTTCGGGCTGTGGGCGACGGTCTGCGCTTCGCATGCGAATGCGGCCGAGCCTTCGGGATCCGCCGCCGTCGACCCAATTCCACGTCGCCAATGAACTCAATCCCGTGCTCGACCCGGCGCGCGTCCGCGCGTTTCTGGCCGCCTCGTAAACCGCGCCGCGAGGAGTGTGGATGGAAATGAAGCGGATGACCGGCGGCAACCTGCGCGCCGCCGGCTATGACGCCGCACGGCGCGTGCTGGTCGTCGAGTTGAATGCGGGAACGTTCGAGTACGACGGCGTAACCGCGGATACATGGCGGCGGCTGGCCTCGGCGTCGTCGCCGTGGAGCTTCTTCCGCGACAACATCGACGAGGAATATCCGGCCAAGCGGATTCGCTAGCGCGTGGCGCGCGCGGGAGCAAAAATGCGCGAACCAGCAACGCACCAGAGCGAGGCCCGCTGCGGTTCCGTCGCGGTTCCGCTCAGTGCCGTTCCCGCGCCGGACGAACGAGACGGTGTCGTGCTTACTGGACCGTCAGCTTGCGGCCCGCCAGCGCCGGTTTCTTGGTCAGCGTCAACTCGAGCACGCCATTGTCGTACTTGGCCACGCTCGTCGTTTCGTCGACCTCGACCGGCAGCGTGAAGCTGCGGAAGACGCCGCCGTAGTAGCGCTCGCTGCGCAACAGGCGCTCGCCGTCCTTCTGTTCCGCCTCGCGCTTGACCTCGGCGCCGATCGAGACTTGATTGCTCTCGATCGTGATCTGGATTTCGTCCTTCTTGACGCCCGGAATCTCGGCATGGACGATGTAGGCGTTGTCCTTCTCGGTCACATCCATCTTGATCGCAACCGGAGCTCTGTCGGCGCGCACCGGGGTAAAAAAGCCGCGGATCAGGTCGTCGAAACCGGCGTCGGCAAACGGGTCGTAGCGGGTCAGGCGATTCATCGTGATCTCCTATCGATTCGCGTTGGGGGTACGGCGTGTGCGCGGCACCCTTTGGCGGGGTTGCGGCGTATCGCCTCACCCAGCAATGTGCGGCCCAGCACCGGAATTTCAAGGCCCGGACACGCGGCGCCGCGGTTGACCCCGATCAACCCGCGGCGGCACCCGTTGTCGGTCCCGAATCGAACGGGAGCACAATATCGCTTCCCGCACACCGACCCCGAAAGTGAATGCCATGACCTCGCCCTCGCTGACTCCTGCCGACCGCGCCCGCCTGAAAAGCGATCTGGAAGCCCGCCG
>JAAFGU010000365.1 GCA_010365205.1 Aromatoleum sp.
CGAGCGGCGGCAGCTCTCGCAGTGGCAGTGGCAGCAGAAGCGCGATGGAAAGCGCGCGACGAAGCGGACGCGGCCGCACATGCAGCGGCCGCGGGCTTCCGTGGCAATGGATGACTCAGGCATCTGCGGCGTGGTTGACGCAGACGAGGATCTTCCATCCTTCGGCGCGGCGCGCGAGCTGGTACGAGCAGGTGAAACGCCAGAGGATCGCGCCGGCGCGCGTGCGGATTGTCCACGGCACCGTGGCCAGCACGTGCGACGGCGCGAAGGCGGTCACGGTCAGCGGCCCGGGTTCGGCGCGGCCGTAGTCGTGCGCGCGGTTGATGGCATTGACGCGTTCCATGTTTGCGTGGAGCGCGTCAGCGGTCGTGAACGCTGCCGTGTCGCGATCCGGATGCAGGATGTACGACGGCACCGCGAAGTGGCGCGCGATGGCGGAGGCATCGAACGCGTCGTAGGCTGCGGCGTAATCCGCGAAAAAGCGACCGATCTCCGCGGCGAGCGCGGGCGGTGCGGCGGCGAATGCCGTTGCACTCGTCATGGCCGGAAGCGCTCGGCACCGGTGAACAGCAGGTAGTGCCTGTTGGTCGCACGGCCGATCATCGTGATGCCGACTTTCTGCGCGATCTCGTAACCCATCTGCGTCAGCCCGGAGCGGGAAACGAGAAACGGGATGCCCATCTGCGCCGCCTTGATCACCATTTCCGAGGTCAGGCGCCCGGTGGTGTAGAAGATCTTGTCACCGCCGTCGACGCGATCGAGCCACATCTGGCCGGCGATCGCGTCGACGGCGTTGTGGCGGCCGACGTCCTCGACGAACATCAGGATTTCGGAGCGGTCCGCGCCGTTGGTCGCCAGCGCGCAGCCGTGGACGGCGCCCGCCTGCTTGTAGATCGTCTCGTGAACGCGGACCTGTTCGAGCAGCGCGTAGAGGGTGGCCTGCGACAGCGTCGCGGCGGACGACAGCCTGACGTCGTCGATCTCCGCCATCAGGTCGCCGAACATGGTGCCCTGGCCGCAGCCGGTCGTCTTGGTCCGTTTCTGGGTCTTGGCTTCGAGGTCCTGCAGCCCCGAGCGCGTCTTCACCGCGACGGCATTGGTTTCCCAGTCGACCTGGACGGCGACGATATCGTCGATCGAATCGACGAGCCGCTGGTTGCGCAGATAGCCGATCGCGAGCGCCTCTGGCGCGGCACCGAGCGTCATCAGCGTGAGCAATTCCTGCTTGTCGACGTAGAGCGTCAGCGGATGCTCGCCGGCGACCGGCGTGTCGCGCGGTGCTCCGGTCTCGTCGATGGCGCGGACGCTGAACGTAGACGGCCGCGCGGCGTTGGTGAGCAACGGGCGGTGCGGCGCGTGCGGGGCGTTCATCGCGCCTTTCCGGCGGTCGCGGCGCGCAGCCACGTCATCAGCGGCAGCAGGTCGCGGAAGTAGCCGGCGAGGTCGCCGGCAAGGTCCTTCGACGGATGCTTCGTCAAGTCGACCTCGACGATGCCGAAGAAATGTTTGAGCTTGATCGCATCGATGTGCGGCGCGTCGGCGGCGAAGCCCTTGGGTGGACGGGCCAGCGCCTCTTCCTCCGCGAGTCCACCGTAGGTGCGCTTGAACCGCGGCGTCCGCAGCAGTCGAGTAAGCGCCTCGGGATGGGCCGCAATGTGCCGGCGGATCTTTAGCAGCGTCGCCGGATCCGGGCGGTAGACGCCACCGCCGGCCAGCAAGATGCCATTGTAGTCGATGTGGAAGTAATAACCCGGCGCGAGCCCGCGCTTGGAGCGGTCGCCGATCGCAGCACTGAATTGCGTCTTGTACGGCGTCTTGTCTTTTGAGAAGCGTGTGTCGCGGTAGATGCGGAACAGCGATTTCTTCAACTCGACCGGCCCCAATTGCGGATCGAAGCGGACGACGCGAGCGATCAGATCACCGACAAGTTCCTCGAATTCCTGGCGCAGGATGTCGTAGGCCGGCTTGTTCCAGACGAACCACGGCCGGTTGTTGTTGTGCGCGAGGCCATCCAGGAATCCGATCAGCGCGTTGACGTGCATGTGGGGTGCTTGCGGTGGGATGGTGCGGGCGACGGCGAGGTCAGGGTACCGGGAGCGCCGGAATCGCAGCCCGGATCGTCGGCCGCCGCCATCGCTGGCGCCTGCGTCCCGGTTGCCGGGGTCGTCATCCGCCGATGTAGCTCATCTCGATTTTCGCGACACGTGGCGTGTTTGCGGTGCGGATCTCCGAGTAGCGATCGGCGCGCTGGCGCCACACGGCGGCGATTGCATTGCCGATCGCCTCGTCGGAGTGGCCATCGCGCAGCAAACCGCGCAGGTCGTAGCCTTCGTTGGCGAACAGGCAGGTGAAGAGTTTGCCGTCCGTCGACAGGCGCGCGCGGGTGCAATCGCGGCAGAACGCCTGGGTCACCGACGCGATGACGCCGATTTCGCCGCCGCCGTCGCGATAACGCCAGCGGCGGGCGACCTCGCCGGCGTAGTTCGGGTCCGCCGCCTCGAGCGGCATCTCGGCGTCGATCATGCGCACGATCTCGGAGGCCGGCACGACTTCGGACATCGCCCAGCCGTTGGTGGCGCCGACGTCCATGTATTCGATGAAGCGGACGATGTGGCCGCTGCCCTTGAAATGCCGCGCCATCGGGACGACGCTCGCGTCGTTCAAGCCGCGCTTGACCACCATGTTGATCTTGAGCGGCGCGAGGCCGACCGCGGCGGCGGCGTCGATGCCGTCGAGCACCTTGCCGACCGGGAAATCGACGTCGTTCATCGCGCGGAACGTCGCGTCGTCGAGCGAGTCGAGACTCACCGTCACGCGCTTCAAGCCGGCGTCGCGCAGGCTTGCCGCCTTCCTGGCCAGCAGCGCGCCGTTGGTCGTCAGCGTCAGATCGACGTCGCCGAGCGCCGCGAGCATTTCGACCAGGTGCTCGACGTTGCGGCGAACGAGCGGCTCGCCGCCGGTCAGCCGGATCTTCGCCACCCCGCGATCGACGAACACCTTGGCGACGCGGGCGATTTCCTCGAATGTCAGCAACTCGGCATGCGGCAGGAAACGGTAGTCGCTGTCGAAGACCGCTTTCGGCATGCAGTAGACGCAGCGAAAGTTGCAGCGGTCGGTCACCGAAATG
>JAAFGU010000366.1 GCA_010365205.1 Aromatoleum sp.
CCTGCGCCTGCGCGATCGGCGCGGCGGCGAGCAACGCGGCTGCCGCCAAGCCCGCCAGCGCCGCAACGAAGATGCGCCGGCCCCGATCGAATCCGCCGCTCATGATTTCAGGAACGCGTCGACGGCGGCCCGCGCGACCCGCCACTGCGTGCCAATCTTCTTGCCCTTGAGGTCGCCCGTTTCGAGGCTCGTGACCACATCGGATTCGGCGACGCCCAGCATCTGCGCGACCTGCGCCGGATTCATCAGATCCGCTGCGCCGGCCGCTGGCGGTGTGGCCGTTGCAGCAATGCCCGGTGTGGCCTGCGCCATCAAGCCGCCGGTCTGATTCATCATCTGCTGCGCCATCGCCATCCCGACGGCCATCTCGGCCGCGACGCCGCCGGCGCCGGCGCCGCCCTTTTCCATCCCCTGCGCCATCTGGAACTTCACGTAATCGTTCAGATTGCCGACGGCCGCCATGCTCGAGCGCTTGTCGATGGCCTGCTCGACTTCCGGCGGCACCGACACGTTCTCGATGACGAAAGTCGTCATCGTCAGCCCGTATTTCTCGCCGAGTATCGGATTGATCACCGGCAGCAGCGCTTCGCCGAGCTCCGCATAGCGGGACGCGACGTCGAGCGCCGGAACCTTGGCCGTCGCCAGGGCCTCGGTGAACACGCTGACCAGCCGCGAACGCATCGTGTCGGCGAACTCGTCAAGCCGGAAGTGATCGTCGGTGCCGGCGACCTCCTTCAGGAACTTTCTCACGTCGCTGACGCGGAAGTCGTAGGTTCCGTACGCGCGAAGCCGGACGACGCCGAAGTCGGCGTCGCGCATCATCACCGGGTTGGCCGTGCCCCACTTGTTGCCGGTGAACAACCGCGTGACGACGTAGTAGACGTCGGTCTTGAACGGGCTCTCGAGCGCATATTTCCAGCTCTTCAGATTGGTGAGGATAGGGATGTTGTCGGTCGTCAGCGTGTGCTTGCCGGGGCCGAACGTATCGCCGAACTCGCCAAGATAGACGAACTGGACGGCCTGCGATTCGCGCACGATCAGCTGCGCGCCGTTCTTGATCTCCTTGTCCTCGTCGGGAAACCGGAACGACAGCGTGTCGCGCGAGTCGTCGGTCCACTCGATGATGTCGATGAACTGTTTCTTCAGGAAATCGATGATCGCCATCGTCGGATTCTTCAGGTTGCGGGTGGTTGGACTGCGCGCGCCGTGGTCACTTTTTCGCAGCGGCCGCCTTCTTGACCTCGGCGTCGGCGTTGCGGAGCTCGTTCTCGATCTGCGCCAGCGGGATCGCGCCGGGAACCATCGAGCCGTCGGCGAAAATCATCGTCGGCGTCGCCGTGATCCGCAGCGAGTTCCCCAGCGCCTGCGTGGCATCGAGAGGATTCTCACAGTCGCCCTTGTTATCGGGCAGCTTGCCGGAGACGAAGAACGCGTCCCAGGATTTCACCTTGTCGGCCGAGCACCAGATGATCTTGGATTTGCGTGCGGCATCGGGGTGCAGCTGGTCGATCGGGAATAGGAACGTGTAGATGGTCACGTTGTCGATGGTCCTGAATTCCTTTTCGAGGCGGGCGCAGAACGGGCAGTCGGCGTCGGAAAACACGATCAGCTTGCGCGCCCCGTTCCCTTTAACCCGCTTGAACGCGAGATCCAGCGGCAGGTTCTCCACCGGCACCCGGTTTATCTGGCGCAGCTTTGCCTCGGTCAGATTCTTCTTGGTCGCAGGATCGAAGACGTTGCCGACGAATACGTACGTGAGTTTGCTGTCCGTGTAGACGAGCGTGTCGTCGAATTGCACCTCGTAAAGACCGAAGTACGGCGACTTCGTGATCACGCCGATCGCGGCGCCGGGAAACTTCTGCTCGAACTGTTGCTTCAGTGCCGCGGTCTCCGCGGCGGGAAGCGCGGCGGCCTGGGCCATCGCAGCGCCGGCAAGCGAGACCCCGAGCGCGAGGGCGGCTGCGGCAAGGCAATGGCGCAGGGAAGGGGACATTGCAAATTTCATGGGTTTCTCCAGAGGGGGAACGTCAGCGCAACGCGGATTGCGCCAGCAAGTGCTTGGCGAGAGGCAGCCGGTTCACGGCGGCCATCCCGAGATTGCGCGCGGATCTGATCCACGGCGCGGACGTGCCGAAAAGTCGGGCCAGCGAATCGGTGACCGTCTGCATCGCCCGCACCGGAAGTGCGCGGTGCCGTGCATATCGCTCGAGGAGCAGCGCGGCGCCGGCGTCGCTGACCGGGCCGCGGGCGCGCAGCACCGTGAAAAGCGCCTCGGCGTCGCCGAAGCCGAGATTGACGCCCTGACCGGCCAGCGGATGAACGCCGTGCGCGGCGTCGCCCACGAGTGCCAGCCGGTGGGCGATCATCGACGGCAGGCGGAGGAACTGCAGCGGAAAGGCCGCTGGCGCCGTCAGACACTCGAACGCTCCCAGCGCGTTGCCGCCGGCTACGGCCACCCGTTCCGACAGCGAGACGGGATCGAGCGCCAGCAGTTCGTCCGCCAGAGCGTCCGGCGCCGACCATACGATCGAGATCCGGCGGCCCGGCAGCGGTAGCCACGCCAGGATGCCGCCGTCGTCGAGGAACCACTGGTGTGCCCGTCCGTAGTGGGCGCGCACGCAGGAAAAATTGGCGACGACGGCGGTCTGCCCGTAGGGCTTCGGCGCCGCGTGGATACCCGCCGCATGGCGCACCCAGGAGCGCAAGCCATCGGCGCCGACGATGAGCCGCGCGGTCACGACCGTGCCGTCGGCGAGCGCAAGTCGCCCCGCGTCCGCCGTAAACGTCAGGTCAGCGAACGTACACGGCGCGATTGCGGCGACACCCGATGCGTGGACCAGCGGGACCAGCGCCGCCTTCAGCGCGCGCTCCTCGACGATCCATGCAAGCGCCCGCTCGCCCAGGTCCCACGCCGAAAAATTCAGCGTCCCACCGGCATCGCCGACGACGCGCATCGACTCGATCGACGCGATCCGGTCAGCCGGGAGTCCTTGCCACGCGCCCAGCGATCGCAGGAACGCGGCGCTGCCGGGGCTGACTGCGTAGACGCGCGCGTCCCACGACGCGGCCTCCGCGTCGGGGACCGCCACCGGCGCGCGGTCGGCGAGTGCGACCTTGAGCCCGGTCC
>JAAFGU010000367.1 GCA_010365205.1 Aromatoleum sp.
CGCAGCGGCCCCGTTCGCGCCCTTGCCGCCGCCCGCGACGGGACCGACCTGCATCGGCATCAGACCCTGGTCGCGCAGGCGATCGACGATCTCGGCTTCGTTGGCGGCCTCGAGTTCGCCGATCGAAACGTCGCCGGCGGGATCGACGGCCTTGTAGCTGAAGACGGGCATCGCTGCGTCTCCGCTAATTTTCGCGCGTGACGCGGAGGACTTCCTCGAACGTCGTCGTGCCGTCGAGTGCCTTGCGCAGGCCGTCCTCGTACATCGTGACCATGCCGCCGCGGATCGCCTCGTTGCGCAGCTCCATCGACGTCGCGTGCTTCATCACCAGGCTGCGCAACGGGTCGGTCATCGGCAGCATCTCCATCACGCTGATGCGGCCCATGAAACCGGTGTGCGCGCATTCCGGGCAGCCCTTCTCGTGCCAGAGCGTGATGTCGGCGCCGGTCCGCGCGTAACGCCGTAGCCCGAGTTGCTCGACGATCTCGGGCAGCGCCGTGTACGGCTCCTTGCATGCGGCGCAAAGCGTGCGGACCAGCCGCTGCGCGAGGATGCCGATCATCGTGGACGTCAGCAGGTAGTCGTCGATGCCCATGTCGAGCAGACGGTTGACCGTCGATGCGGCGTCGTTCGTGTGCACCGTCGACAGCACCAGGTGGCCGGTCAGCGCCGACTGCACGGCGATCTGTGCGGTCTCTAGGTCGCGGATTTCGCCGATCATGATCACGTCCGGGTCCTGCCGGACGATCGAGCGCAACGCGTTGGCGAACGTCAGTTCGATCTGCGGCTTGACCTGGATCTGGTTGATGCCGGGCATCTGGTACTCGACCGGATCCTCGACGGTGAGGATCTTCACATCGGGCTTGTTCAGCGTCTCCAGCGCGGTGTACAGCGTGGTCGTCTTGCCGGAGCCCGTCGGGCCGGTGACCAGCAGGATGCCGTGCGGCTCCATCAGCACGTTCATGAACGACTTCAGCGTGTCGTCGTGAAAGCCCAGCTTCCGGAAATCGAGCGGGACGCCGCCCTTGTCGAGAATCCGCATCACCACCGACTCGCCGTGCATCGTCGGCACCGTGGAGACGCGCAGGTCGATCTCCTTGCCCTGCACGCGCAGCCGGATGCGGCCGTCCTGCGGCAGCCGGCGTTCGGCGATGTCGAGATTGGCCATGATCTTGATCCGCGAGATCACGGCTGCGGAAAAGCGCCGCGGCGGCGATTCGACCTCGTGCAGCACGCCGTCGATCCGGTAGCGGACGATGAGACGGTTCTCGAACGGCTCGACATGGATGTCGGACGCGCGCTGCTCCAGCGCGTTGGTGACGATCAGCGACACGAGGCGGATGACCGGGGCCTCCGCCGCGAGATCCTTCAGCTGCTGGATGTCGGCGTCGAACGAGAGGTCGTCGCGCTGCTCGACGTCGCCGACGATCTGGCCCAGCGCCGACTTGCCGGCGCCATAGAGCCGCTCGAGCGCGGCCTCGAGCTCGGTGGGCAGCGCGACCATCGGCTTGACCTCGCGCCCGGTGACCATCTTGAACGCGCCGATCGTGTAGGCGTCGGTCGGGTCGACCATCGCCAGCGCCACCTCCTGCTCGTCCTCGCGGATCGGCAGCGCGCGCGATTCGCGCAGGAACCGCGCCGAGACGCGCTCCTCGAGAATCGGAAATTCGGGGTATCCGGCGACATCGACGAGTTGCAGCCCGAGCTGGATCGCGAGCGCCTCGGCGACATCGCGTTGCGCGCACAGTCCCAGCGTGACCAGCAGCGAGCCGAGCCGCTCTCCCCTGCTGTCCTCCTGAACGCGCAGCGCCCGATCGAGCCCCGCGGCATCGAGCTTGCCCCGCTCGATCAGGATTTCGCCCAGCCGTTTGCGTACCGGTGAATTCACGCGTTTCGATGCCTCATAGATTAACGACGCACTATAGCACGCTCGACACGGCGAAATTCCATTTTCACCGCACGAATCAAGGTGTTGCGTGCGTTTACCGCGCTCGCGCAAGCGTCCGGAAGGCGGCAGCGGTCGGCTTGCGGAAGTCATTGAGACCGACGGGTTGCCCTTTCCGTTCACCGTGAATTGCAAATGACGCGACCGGGTACGGTCCGGTTCGAGAACGGCGAACCCTTCGGCATGGCGTTTCCGGTGCCTTTCGACGCGCTCGCAGACGCGCGATCTCGGCAGCGCCGAGTTTCCGCGTCAGCATGATCGGCGACAGACGAGCGCGGTGCAGCCCGACCACGCGCGCGGCGAGGGCGTCGCGATAGACGGTGATGTCGGAGAGTTCGGGCATGGAGATCCGAATTGCGCGCGCCAGCGGGTTAACATCGCGCTGGCGCCGCGCGCACCGCCCTACGGAGACCGTCGATGCTGCACCGAGAGCGCAAGACACCGCAGATGTTCGTATTCTGCTACCACAAGGTCGGCACCGTACTGTTCACGAACGTCGCGTCGAAACTGGCGGCGCGATTCGGACTGACCATGACGTCGACGCTCGGTCTGGTCCGCTCGATCGATCGCGGCGCCGACATCGTGATCTTCGCGCATTCGCTGTTCGACGTCGATCTCGGCGACTACGACTACCGCGGGATCCACCTGGTGCGCGATCCGCGCGATGTTTGGGTGTCCGGCTACCTGTACCACCGGCGATGCACGGAGCAGTGGTGCGTCAACGCCGATCTCGACCCGTCGCCCCCGATCGACTTTCCCCGCGTGCCGTTCTCTCAGCGGCATCGGCCGGAGACGTGGAAGCGGGCGTATCTCGAGGGTCTCGCCGGTCGCTCGTATCAGCAGAACCTGCGCGATCTCGACCAGCGCGCGGGAATGCGCTTCGAGCTCGACCGCTACACGGCATGGACGCTCGAGGCGATGGCGGCGTGGACGCCCCGACCCGACCGGATCCTTGAAATGCGGCTCGAGGGGTTCGCGCGCGATTTCGACGGCGCGATGACGACGGCGCTCTCGTGGCTCGGCGTCGCCGAAGCGGCGTTGCCGCAGGCGCTCGCGATCGCCGCGACCGAGGACGTGGCGCGGATGGACGACCGGCAGGTCGCGGGCAACCCGCACATCCACTCGCGCAAGCTGTCGAAGTGGAGCGCCGTTCTTTCGGCCGGCGATCTGCGCGAGTTCGA
>JAAFGU010000368.1:0-3121 GCA_010365205.1 Aromatoleum sp.
CGCGCGAATCCCAGACGCGGCGCCCGCGGACGGCGGTGATCGCGGTGGCGGCCGTCATCGCGTCGCGCCGGCCGCCCACCGGGCAGCGATTGCTGCGAGTCCTGGCGTGGGGGCGAAGAGCAGCGCCCGCGCGAAACGGCGGACCTCGTGCTTTTCCGCCGTCCCCGTCAGGTACTCGACCGGCGACTTGCCGTCGATACGCGCCAGCATCAGACCGGGCAGCAACGCGGCGGTGCGCGCTTCGATCTCCGCCGGCGGCTCCCATGAGACCTGCGCGAGGTAGGCATCGGTCAGAGCGACGAACGCGTCGGTATATCGGAGGCGCCAGGCCGGGCGCCACGCGCCCTTGAGCAGCAGGTGATTGAGGACGAAGGCGAGATCGAAGGCAGGATCGCCGTACCACGCGCATTCGGCATCGAGGATCACCGGACCCTGCGCGCCGATCAGCAGGTTTTTCGGGCTGAAATCGCCGTGGACCAGCACGCGCTTGGTCGTCCGCGTCGTCTCGACCAGTGCTGCGAAGTGCGGCGCGAGATCCGCATGGGTGCGGCCCGTCGCGACAAGGTAGGGCTCGAGTCGGATCGGATAGAAGATCGCGTCGGTGTCGAAGCGGGCAGCCAAGTCGGGGCGATCGGCGGTGGCTGCATGAATCCGGCCCAGCAGCGCCCCGACCGCAGCCGCTGTCGGAACGTCGATCGTGCCCGACGCGAGCAGCGTTTTCCACACCGGGTAGTCCTTCGGCGGGAGCCAGGCCATCGCGAATGCGCCGGCTTCCCGGTCTTCGCCCAGGATCGCCGGGACGGCGGCTGGGACGATCCTGCCGGCGACGCGCATCCATTCCACCTCGGAACGATTGCGCTCGACCGGCGCCCGCCAGTCCGCGGCGACCTTGAGTTTGGCCAGCGCGCGTTTGACACATATGACGCCCATCGGCAGTTCGACGCGGTAGATGTCCGAGGAAACGCCGCCGGCAAGGGGCGTCCATATCATGGGTTGGTGAGCACCAACTATCCCCATTCGTACCAGCGCACGGGCGAGTTCATCGGAACCTGGAGCTGGGCTTGCGGGCGCAGAGCGGACTCCGGTGGGGGTCATTGTGTGAAAATCATTGTCGGGTACATTACTTGCATGCTAATCCTGACCTATCATAGCAATCCCTGTTTCTAACGCCCTGACCGAGAACGCAGCGGCGGAGAAAACGGGACCAGGATTTTCGGGGGATACTCGCCATGATTCGTTACGGTTTCAACATTCGCACCCGAAGCGGGCAGCGCGTCGACAACATTCACATTATGGCGGCGTCACAGCCCGACGCGGAGCGCCGGCTGAAACAGATGTACCTGCACTGCGAAATCATCGACTGCCGCGAGCAGTCTGTCCCCAGGCGCGTCGACACGCTCGACGTGGAACGCGTGATCGGTCTGATCAGCGCGTCGCCGTCAACTCATAAAGCCGGTACTCACTAGCTCTTCGACGAGCGCCTCATAGTCCTGCGCGCCCCTGCTTTCCGGCGCGTGGCGGAAGATATCCAGCTCCACGGCCGGGCTCTCGGCCAGCTTCACGCTCTCGCGTATCCGCGTCGCGCAGATCTCGTCCGGCCGAAACGCCGAGGCCATGCGCGCCATCACCTCGTCGCTCATCTTCCGCCGCACGTCGAAGCGCGTCAGCACGTAGCGCCGGGGCAGCCGCAGCTTGAACACGGGCTCGAGCGCATTCAGCGCGCGTTCGACCTGCAGCGCGCCCTGCAGCGCCAGAAAGTCGCACGACACGGGCACCAGCAGGAGGTCGCACGCGAAGACTGCGTTGAGGGACAGCACGTTGAGCAGCGGACAGCAGTCGATGACCACCGGCCCCGGCATCGTGCCCGTCTGGTGCAGCGCCTGACGCAGCCGGGTGACGACGTTGACACCCTTGCCGAGCAGCGAATCGATCTTCGACAGCTCGAGGTGCGCCGGACACATCACGATCCCGCTGCGCGTAATTACGGCGACGTCGGCGAGCGGCCTCCGCCGCACGAAAAAGCTGTAGACGGAATCGTCGGCGAGCTTGGGCTGGGCGCCGAAGACGTGCGACAGGTGCGCTTGCGGATCGAGATCGATCCCGAGCGGCCTCAGCCCGCGCTGCGCGATCCCCGCGAGCAGGTTGAGCGCGGTCGTTGTCTTCCCGACGCCGCCCTTCTGGTTGAATACGGCGATGATGGCCATAAGGCAGGATACCTCAGGCCGCGGCGGGCAATCTGTTGGCAAATGCGGGTCAGCCCATGCGGGTCGGCAAATGCGGGTTAGCTCATGCCGATTGGCTCATGCGGGCTCGTTCATCCCGGCTAGATCATTCGTCTGCGGACCTGCGTGACGACGACTTCGGCGATGATCACGACCGCGAATATCGCGAGCAGGATCACGGCGACGCGCGTCCACTGGAACAGGTTCAGCGCCGAGTCGAGCGCCATTCCAATGCCGCCGGCGCCGACGAGCCCGAGCACCGCAGATTCGCGGACGTTGATGTCCCAGCGAAAGAGCGCGATCGACCAGAACGCGGGCTTCACCTGCGGCCAGTAGCCGAAGGTCATCCGCGAGGCCCAGGGCGCGCCCGCGGCGCTCAACGCCTCGATCGGTCCCGGCTGCGCCTCCTCGAGGGCCTCGCCGAAGAGCTTGCCGACGAAGCCGATCGATCGGAACGCGATCGCGAGCGTCCCGGCGAGCGCGCCAGGGCCGAAGATCCCGACGAACAGCAGCGCCCACACCAGCGAGTTGACCGATCGCGACGACACCAGGATGAGCTTCGCGACGAGGTTGACGGGTGTGGACGGGACGAGGTTGTGCGCGGCGAGAATGCCGACCGGCATCGCCAGCACCAACGCCAGCAGCGTCCCCAGCGACGCGATGTGGATCGTCTCCATCAGCGCGGCATGCACGGTGTCGGGGTAGTACGCGAAATCGAGCGGCCACATCCGCGTCAGAAGGTCGGCGACCTGTTCCGGCGCGTCGGCGAGGAATTCGGGGATCACCTCGACCGTCTGGATCGACAGCACGATCGCGACGACGATCACGACGTATACCGCGAAGCGCGCCAGCCGCTGCGCAGGCGAAAACCGGCGCCAGATGCGATCGCCGACGTGCGC
>JAAFGU010000368.1:3137-5958 GCA_010365205.1 Aromatoleum sp.
CGCCATCAGTCGTCCTCGCTATGGCGCACCCGCCGCATCGCGCTGCCGCGGCGGAATAAGTCGGCCAGCGTCGCGTTCTCGATGAAGATCGCGCGCACCCCGGTGGCCAGCACCTCGCCCAGCATGATCAGGCCGATGATCGAGAGCAGGATCGCGCAGACGAAGTCGTAATCGAAGCGCTGAAAGGCCGCGAACAGCGTGCCGCCGATGCCGCCGGCGCCGACGATGCCCACCATCGTCGAATTACGGAGGTTCGAGTCGAGCTGGTAGGTCGAGAAGCCGATGAAGCGCGAGAACACCTGCGGCAGCACGCCGAACGCGAGCACCGATGAGAACGATGCGCCGGTCGCGCGAACCGCCTCGACCTGCTTCAGCGATATTTCCTCGATCGCCTCGGTGAACAGCTTGCCGATGAATCCGATCGAGGCGACGGTGAGGGCGAGGGTGCCCGCCAGCGCCCCGAAGCCCACCGCCTTCACGAACAGGATGGCGACGATCACCGGGTGAAACGAGCGCGACGCGACGATGATGAGCCGCGCCGGCCAGGTGACCCACGCCGGCATGAGGTTGCGCGCCGCGCACAAGCCGATCGGCAGAGCCAGCACGATGCCGAGCGTCGAGGCGAGGACCGCGATCTGGAGGCTCTCCAGCAGGCCCTTGACCAGCAGATCGTGTCGCGAGAAATTCGGCGGGAACAGGCGGGAGAAGAACTTCGCCGCGTTCTCGAGCCCGGTCTCGATCCGCGCCCAGGACACTTCGAGCTGCGCGCCGGCGTAGATCACGTAGACGATCAGCGCAAGCGCCGCGACGCGCGGCCACAGGCTCCCTTTGAACGGGTCGGCAGGAACGGCGGCGGTGGGAGCGTTCATGCGCGGCCGACAGCTACTGGATCCATCCCTGCCCGCCGTAGATCGTCGTCAGCATCGCATCGTCGAGTTCCGCGGCCGGGCCGTCGAAGACGAGCGCGCCGCCCGCCATGCCGATGATGCGGTCCGCAAAGCGCTTGGCGAGCTCCACATCGTGCATGTTGACCAGCACAGGGATGCCGCGCGAGCGGGCAATCCCCGCGAGCAGTTCCATGATCTCGACCGCGGTCTTCGGATCGAGCGACGACGTCGGCTCGTCGGCGAGCAGGAGCGTCGGCTCCTGCATCACGGCCCGGGCGATGCCGACCCGTTGCCGCTGGCCGCCGGACAGCGCGTCCGCCCGCTGCAGCGCGAATCCGGCCAGACCCACGACGTCGAGAAGCTCGTACGCGCGGCGAATGTCCTCGGGAGGAAATTTCCGCCGCCACGCCCGCCACGCCGACACGTAACCCAGGCGGCCCGACAGCAGATTTTCCATCACGGTCAGTCGTTCGACCAGGTTGTACTCCTGGAACACCATGCCGATGTGGCGCCGCGCGTGCCGAAGCGATCGCCCGTTGAGCGTGGCCAGATCCGCGCCTTCGAACAGGATCTCGCCCGCGGTCGGCTCGACCAGCCGGTTGATGCAGCGGATCAGCGTCGATTTGCCGGTGCCGGACGCGCCGATGATCGCGGTGACGCCGCGCTCCGAAACTTCCAGCGTGATGTCCCGAAGCACCGGGGTTCCGGCGACGTAGGACTTCGACAGGTGGTTGAGCTTCAGCATGTCATAAAACGAAACGGGGCCGATACGGGATGCCCGGCGCCCCGCCTCGAGTGGCCGAGGCTATTTTTTCTTCTTGGCGGCCTCGTCGGCCTCGCGCTTGGTTTCCTTTTCGTAGGTGGCCTTGTCGAAGGCTTGGCCCGAGCCCTTCGCCACGTCGCGCACGACCGCCCACGTCGTCTTGTAGTTGATCGGGAAGAAGCGGTCGGCGCCGTCGAACGCCTTCTGCATTTCCGGCGGGAACCGGTAGTCGTAGAAGCAGCCGAGCATCTTGTCGACCAGCGCCGGGTCGAGGTCGTGCGCATAGGCGAACGACGACGTGGGGAATTTCTGGCTGCGGTAGATGATCCGGAAATCGGACTCCTTCACCTGGCCGCGCTCGGCCATCCGGTGGAACACGTCGGAGGCGACGGCCCCCGCGTCGTAGTCGCCGGAGTTCACCCCCATCACCGACTGGTCGTGCTTGCCCGAGAAGATGATCTTGTAGTCCTTGTCCGGCGTCAGGCCCTGCGCCGGGAACAGCGACATCGGAGCGAGGTGGCCGGAGTTCGACGACGGCGAGGTATGCGCGACCTTCTTGCCCTTGAGATCGGCGAGGGTCTGGAACGGCGAACTCGCCTTGACGATGACGATCAGGTTGTAGCCCTGGAATTCGGTCGCCGTGCCCTTGACGCCGAACGGCACCGCGCCGGCCAGGTTGACCGCGAACGCGGTCGGGCCGGTGGAGAACCCGCCGACATGCAGGCGGCCGGAGCGCATCGCTTCGATTTCGGCGGCGTTGGATTGCACCTGATAGAAGACGACCTTCTTGTTGAGGCAGGCGGCCAGGTGAGTCGTGAACGGCTTGAAGATGTTCTCGTAGACGGCCGGATCCTCGACCGGCGTATAGGTGAACACGATCGTCGACGGATTCTTCCACTTCTTCGAGTCGGTCGGCGCGTCCGCCACCATGTCGTTGTTGGCGTCGCAGTACATCGTGTCGAGCTCGCCGCGGTTCTTGCAGGTATCGGCGGCGACCGCGGATCCTGCGAGCAGCAGGGCGGACAGCACGAGCAATAGACGCTGGACCATCGGGCGCTGGATCATCGGGGGTCTCTCCTGTGTGGGCGCGCGACGCTCCCGTCTTATGAGACGGGTATTCGGGCGCGCGGTGGTGCGTTCATATTACATCAGCGCCGCCCGGCTTCGGACC
>JAAFGU010000369.1 GCA_010365205.1 Aromatoleum sp.
ATCCGGCCGGCGGCGCGCTGCTGTCGTCGTCGGGCACCTACCCGGTCGACACGGCGGCGCTGGAGCGGCCTGACCTGATCCGCGGCAATCCGCGCACGATCAACATGAGCACGATCGGCGACGCGCTGCTCGCGGCAAAGGACCCGCCGATTCGCGCGATCTACGTCTACAACTCGAACCCGGTCGCCGTGGCGCCCGATTCGGCGAGCGTCGCATCGGGCTTCGCGCGGGAAGACCTGTTCTGCGTCGTCCACGAGATCTTCCGCACCGACACCGCGGACTACGCCGACATCGTGCTGCCGGCAACCACGCAACTCGAACAGACCGACGTCCATGCGTCCTATGGCCACCTGTACGCGCAGGCGAACAATCCGTCGATTGCGCCGCTCGGCGAGGCCAAGTGCAACACCGAGGTATTCCGCCTGCTCGCCGCACGGATGGGATTCACGGAAGCGTGTTTCCGCGACAGCGACGACGATCTCGCCCGGCAGGCGTTTCGTCGCGACGATCCGCGGTCGGCCGGCCTCGACTGGAATACGTTGAAGGCGCGCGGCTTCCAGCGCCTGGCGGTGCCCGCCGCCTACGCCCCGTTCGCGCAGGGCGGCTTCCCTACGCCATCGGGCAAGTGCGAATTCCGTTCGGCGACGCTGGCGGCGGAAGGTCACGATCCGTTGCCCACGTTCGTGCCGCCGCGCGAATCGGCGGCCAGCGCACCAGCGCTCGCGCAACGGTATCCGCTGGCGTTCATCTCGCCGCCGGCGCGCAACTTCCTCAACTCGTCGTTCGCGAATCTGCCGACGTTCGTCGCGGAGGAAAAGGCGCCCAGGCTCGACCTCAACCCGGACGACGCCGAGCCGCGCGGCATCCGCACCGGCGACGCCGTCCGCATCTACAACGACCGCGGCGGATTCACCGCCGCGGCGCGGGTGACCGATCGCACGCGGCGGGGCGTCGTCGTCTCGCCATCGATCTGGTGGAAAAAGCTCTCGCCGGACGGCGCCAACGCGAATGCAGTCACCAGCCAGGCGCTGACCGACCTCGGCCGCGCGGCGACGTTCTATGACTGCCTGGTCGAGGTCGCGCGGGCGTGACGGCGGCTGGAGACTGACGCGTCGCCAACGCGCGCCGGCGAGCAGCGCGCCGATTTCTTCCGGCTCGGTCCGAGCTTCCGCACGAACCGGCTCAGGCAGCGCGCCGACGTAGTCGGGCTCGAACGGTGTTCAGCCGCAGCTTTCCGCGACTACAGCTTGCGCACCAGCCCGACCATGACGCCGAATATCTCGAGGCTGCCCTCGGGACGGAGGACCGGGTACGCCCTGTTTTCGGGTTTCAGTACGAACTGGCCACGCTCCAGGTCGAGACGCTTCAGCGTGAACTGGCCGTCGACGATCGCAACCACGATATCGCCACGCTTGGCTGCGGCCGCCTTTTCGACGACGACCAGGTCGCCCTCGAGGATTCCCGCATCCATCATCGAGTCGCCCTTCACGCGTACCAGCACCGTCTGTGATGGCCGTTCGATCAGGTAATCGTCGATGGTGAGCGCATCGCCCTGTCCGTCATCCACCGGATTGGGCATGCCCGCCTGCACCGGTGCCTCGGCGAGCGGCCGCTCGAAGAACCTTTTGGTCGGCGCCAGGCGCTTGTCCGGCGTGGAATCGAGGTAGCCCGCGAGCTTAAAACGCGCGACCATGGCGGCGACGGAGGACTTCGACTTCAGCCCGAGCAAGTGGCCGATCGATGCGTACGACGGCAACGCGCGATGCTGGGCGTAATAATCCTGCAGCAGCGAAAGGTAAGAACGATCGTTCGACATGGTGCTAAGATAGCGAACGAGCGTTCGATAGTCAACCCCCGGTCGATTCGCAGTCAACCCCCCGGTCAACCCCGTCAATCCTCGCCGGCATCCACGCCCGTTCCGATCCTTGCAGCTGTTCGCTCCCTCGCTCGCCTTTGTCGACCTCGAGACCACCGGCACCGCAGCGGGCGCCGATGCCATCACCGAAGTCGGCATCGTCCGCGTCGATGACGGCGGCGATTCGCCGCCGCGAGTCAGCGAGTGGAGCACGCTGGTCAATCCGGGGGTGCCGATCCCGCCGGAAATCCAGGCGCTGACCGGCATCACCGACGCGATGGTCCGCCCGGCGCCGCGGTTTTCAGCGATCGCCGGCGAGATTCTCTCCCGCACCGACGGCGCGCTTTTCATCGCGCACAACGCGCGTTTCGACTACGGTTTCCTCAAGCATGCGTTCGCTCGGCTCGATCGCACGTTTACCGCGCGCGTGCTGTGCACGCTCAAGCTGTCGCGCCGGCTCTTCCCCGGCGCCGAGCAGCACAATCTGGACAGCCTCATCGCACGGCATGCGCTGCCGACCGAGGGTCGCCACCGCGCGCTCGGCGACGCACGCGTGCTGTGGGCGTTCGTGCAGACGCTGTACCGCGATCTGCCCGCCGAGACGATCGAGCTGGCCGCCAAGCGCGTCCTCAAGACGCCGAGCCTGCCGCCGCAGCTCGCCCTCGGCGCGCTGGATGCGCTGCCCGAGAGCCCCGGCGTCTACCTGTTCTACGGCCTCAACGCGCTGCCGCTTTACGTCGGCAAAAGCCGGAACCTGCGCGAGCGCGTCGGCGCGCACTTCTCTTCCGACTACCGGTCGCCGACCGATTTGCGGCTGTCCGACGAAATACGCCGGATCGAATTCGAGCAAACCGCGGGCGAGATCGGCGCGCTGCTGCGCGAATCGGCGCTGGTAAAGTCGCTGCTGCCGGCGCACAACCACGCGCTGCGGCGAAAGGTGGCGTCGGGGCTGCTGGAACTCGGCGCGCCGGGCGAGCCGCCGCGCTACGTCCCCGCGCATGGCATCGAGCCATCGGCCCTGTCAGGGCGCTACGGACCGTTCACGTCGAAACGGCAGGCCCGCGACACGCTGCGCCATCTGGCCTCCCGGCACGCGCTGTGCTGGACGTTGCTCGGCCTCGAGAGACGTCTGGGGCCCTGCTTCGCGCGGCAGGTGAAGCGCTGCGCGGGCGCCTGCGTAGGCGCGGAGTCGGCCGACGCGCATCAGGCGCGACTCGCCGAAGCGCTGGCCCCGTACGCGGTGCCCGCGTGGCCGTACGAGG
>JAAFGU010000370.1 GCA_010365205.1 Aromatoleum sp.
CCACGGCGGCCATCTGACCGCGCCGATGTCGGGCACCGTCGTCGCGGTCCTGGTCACGGCCGGCGACCGGGTGGCCAAGGGCGCGGCGCTGATGATCCTGGAGGCGATGAAAATGGAGCACACGATCACGGCGCCTGCCGCAGGCACCGTCGCCACCGTCAACTACCGTGCCGGCGATCGCGTGCAGGAAGGCGCGGACTTGGTCGACATCGACGACGCGTGACATTCAAAAGCGAACACCTGCGTGGCGCAAGCCGGCCGGGCGGGCCGTACGGGGCGCTCGGGTCCTGCACCCCGCGTCGATGAACATTTTGCTGCAGATGCCCGGCCACGCGGTGGAGCCGTGGCACGCCGCGTTCGTGTCCGCGCTGCCGGAGGCCGCGATCTCGGTGTGGCCGGAAGGACGGGCCATACCCGACTACGCTATCGTCTGGAAGCCCCCGGCGGAGCTCTTCACGCGATTTCGCCCGGCGAAGGCGATATTCAATCTGGGTGCCGGCGTCGATTCGCTGCTGGCGGTGCCCACACTCCCCGCCGATGTTCCCGTGATCCGGCTCGAAGACGCCGGAATGGCGGAACAGATGTGCGAGTACGTGACGTACGCGGTGCTTCGCGCGTATCGCGAAATGGACAGCTACGCGACGCAACAGCGCGCGGGCCGGTGGCAACAGCGCGAGCGTCTGGCAAAGCGCGAATTCGGCGTGGGCCTCCTCGGATTCGGCGTGCTCGCGCACGCGGTCGCGGCGGCGCTGGCGCCATTCGACTTCCCTCTGCGCGGATGGAGCCGGCAGCGCCGCGTCGCGCCCGGCATCCAGACATTTGCCGGCGCGGAGGAGTTGCCGGCGTTCCTCGCGCATTCACGCGTGCTCGTCTGCCTGTTGCCATCGACGCCGGATACCCGCGGCCTCCTCGGGCGGGCGACGCTCGAACGTCTGCCGCGCGGCGCGCACGTGATCAACACCTCGCGCGGCGACATCGTCGTCGACGAGGCTCTGCTCGCGCTGCTCGAATCCGGCCATCTTGCCGGCGCGGTGCTCGACGTGTTCAACACCGAGCCGCTGCCGCCGGATCACCCGTTCTGGCATCATCCGCGAATCGTCGTCACGCCGCACGTGTCCGCGGCGACCCTGGTGGCCGACTCGGTCGCGCAGGTTGCCGCCAAGATCCGGCGCTTCGAACAGGGGCAGCCGGTGACGGGCGTCGTCGATCGGGCCCGCGGCTATTGACCGGCGGGCGGAGGGCAACATGAACGCTGCGATCGAACTGCCGCCCCGCGTGCGCCTCGTCGAGGTCGGGCCGCGCGACGGCCTGCAGAATGAAAAGGCGATGGTGCCGACCGACGTCAAGGTCGCGCTGATCGACCTTCTGGCCGACGCGGGCTTTGCGGCGATCGAGGCGACGTCGTTCGTCTCGCCGAAGTGGGTGCCGCAGATGGGCGATGCGTCCGAAGTGATGGCGCAGATTCGGCGCAAGTCGGGCGTCCGCTATCCGGTGCTGACGCCGAACATGAAGGGCTTCGACGCGGCGCTGGCGGCGAAGGCGGACGAGGTCGCCGTGTTCGCCGCGGCCTCGGAAACGTTTTCGCAGAAGAACACCCATTGCTCGATTGCCGAAAGTCTCGAACGCGCGCGGCCGATTTTCGCCGCGGCGAAGGCCAACGGCGTGCGCGTGCGCGGCTACATTTCCTGCGCGCTGGGGTGCCCGTACGAAGGCGAAGTCGCGCCCGCGAAAGTCGCCGAGATCGCGGCCGCGCTGCACGCCTTCGGCAGCTACGAAGTCTCGCTCGGCGACACCATCGGCGTCGGCACCGCGGGCAAGACGCAGGCGCTCTTCGCCGTCGTGGCGGCGCGCGTTCCCGTCCGCCTGCTCGCCGGCCATTTCCACGACACCTACGGTCAGGCGCTGGTCAACCTGTATGCGGCGATGGAGCTCGGCGTCGCGACGTTCGACTGCTCGGTGGGGGGGCTCGGCGGCTGTCCTTACGCCAAAGGCGCCACCGGAAACGTCGCCAGCGAGGATGTCGTCTATCTGCTGAACGGCGTCGGCATCGAGACCGGCGTCGATCTGACGAAGCTGCGGATCGCCGGTCAGTTCATTTCGGACTTCCTCGGCCGGCCGCCGGTGTCGCGAGTGGCGCGCGCGCTGGCGGTGAAGGAACCGCTGCCGGTGCGCGCATGAGACGCACATGAGCACGGCCGCCAATCGTCGCGCGATTGCCGACTCACCGGATGCCGCGACCTCGCCTTGCATCAGCGTCTGCGTGATGGACCATGCGAGCGGGCTGTGCATCGGCTGCTGCCGCACGCTCGACGAAATCGCCGCGTGGAGCGTGTTCGATACGGCCGCGAAACGGGATGTCCTGGCGGCGCTGCCGGGTCGCCGCGCGGTCCTGCCGCCACCGCTATCGTAGTCGTCGGCCGACGGTTCCAACCGGAATAATTGGCGCGAGACCGATTTCGCCACGCTGACCCGGAAGCGCCCGTGATCGCCGACTGGTATTTCGATTTCATTTCGCCGTTCGCCTACCTTCAGAGCGAGCAGCTGGCGTCGCTGGCGCCGAGTATCGAGCTCCGCTACAAGCCGGTGTTGTTCGCCGGGCTCCTCCGCGCAAACGGCCAGAAGGGGCCGGCCGAGATCGCGGCCAAGCGAACGTTTACGTATCGCTTCTGTCTGTGGCAGGCACGCAGTCTCGGCATTCCATTCAAGTTTCCGCCCGAGCATCCGTTCAATCCGCTGCCGCTGCTCCGGCTGGCGATCGCCTGCGATTCGTCGCCGGCGGCCATACACCGGATCTTCCGCTTCGTCTGGGCCGACGGTCGCCTGCCCGATCTGCCGATCGAATGGGCGGAACTCACCGCTGAACTCGGAGTACGCGACGCCCACGCGCAGATCGCCTCCGCGCCGGTCAAGGACGAACTGCGCCGCAATACCGACGAAGCGATCGCGCGCGGGGTGTTCGGCGTGCCGACGCTCGCAATCGGCGGCGAACTGTTCTGGGGCGCCGACGCGACGGCGATGGCCGCGGATTTCGTCGCCGCCGGGTGCCGCTACACCGACCCCGAATACGCGCGCATCGCCGGGCTGCCGGTCGGCGTCGCGCGCCGCGAGGC
>JAAFGU010000371.1 GCA_010365205.1 Aromatoleum sp.
TCGCCAGCAGCCGCTCGATGACGGCGGCGCCCATCGAGTGCCCAATCAGCACCGGCGGCGCGGGCAGCCGCGCGATGATCGCCTCCACGTCGGCGGCGTAGTCGTCGAGGCCCGCGATGAACAGCGTCGAGTGGCCGCCCGACCCGCCGTGCCCGCGCAGGCTGAGCGCATGCGCGGCGTAACCCTTCCCGGCGAACCACGGGAGGAAATACGGCTCCCAGCACCAGCTGTCGCAATAGCCGCCATGCACGAACAGCAGCGGTGGTTTCCGTCCATTGCCGCCGTTTCTTCCGCGGCTGCGTGGCGGTGCATGACTGCGGAGTTCGAGCTGCGGTTCGGGGGGGAGCATCGGGGGCGCGTCGACTGTACAGGGAGCGGTGCGTGCTAGGATTCGCGCGCCATGCGTGCAAGCGCGAAAAAGATTCGCATTCTGACAGATTTCGGAACGGCCGCTGCGTACGACGCCGATTGCCGGCGTTGCGCGCGACTCGCGGCGTTCCTCGACCACGTCAAGAACTCGCATCCGGCGTACTTCTGCCGGCCGGTGCCGCCGTTCGGTGCGGCGGACGCGCCGCTGGTCGTCGTCGGGCTCGCGCCCGGGATGCATGGCGCGAATGCGAGCGGCCGGCCGTTCACCGGCGACCACGCGGGGATCCTGTTGTACGAGACGCTGTTCGCCTACGGATTCGCGTCGCAGCCGACCGGCGCTCATAAGGACGACGGGCTCGTGCTCGCGGGCTGCCGGATCACGAACGCCGTGAAATGCCTGCCGCCGCAGAACAAGCCGATGCCGTCCGAGATCGCCGCCTGCGGCGGTTTTCTCGCGGCCGACCTTGCGGCACTGCCGCCGGGCGGCGCGATGCTGGCACTCGGCCGGATCGCCCATGATGCGGTGCTGCGCGCCTTCGGCCGCAGGCCGCCGGCATTCCCGTTCGGCCACGGCGCAGTGCATGCGTTCGACGACGGCATCGCGCTCTTCGACAGCTACCACTGCAGCCGCTACAACACCAACACGCGACGACTGACGCGCGCGATGTTCCGGTCGGTGTTCGACGCGATCGCAGGACATCTGGGCCGCGCCCCGGTGGGTGAACGCGCGTGATGGCGCGCTGCGAGCGATGAGCGACCCGACGGATTCCGCTTCCGCGACACCCGCGCCGCCGTCCGCCGGAGTGCCGTTCGACGCGCGCGAACTGCTCGCATCGCTGCCGCACCGGCCGGGCGTCTACCGGATGTTCGACGCGGCCGGCGAGACGCTGTACGTCGGCAAGGCGCGCGATCTGAAGAAGCGCGTGTCGAATTACTTCCAGAAAGGCGCGCACGAGACGCGGATCGCCGTAATGATCGCGCAGGTCGCGCGCGTCGGGACGACGGTGACGCGGTCGGAAGGCGAGGCGCTGCTGCTCGAGAACAACCTGATCAAGGCACTCGAGCCGCGATACAACATCCTGTTCCGCGACGACAAGAGCTATCCGTACGTCTGCCTCACCGGCGAGCCATTTCCGCAGTTGCGCTTCCACCGCGGCAAGCTCGAGCGCCAGCACCGATACTTCGGGCCGTTTCCGAGCGCCGGCGCCGTGCGCGAGGGGATGGCGCTGCTGCAGAAGGTCTTTCAGCTGCGGACCTGCGAGAACAGCGTGTTCGCCAATCGCTCGCGGCCGTGCATGCTGTACCAGATCCAGCGCTGCAGCGGGCCTTGCGTCGGATTCATTTCCGAAGCCGACTACGGCGACGACGTGCACAGCGCGGTGCTATTCCTGCAGGGAAAGACCTCAGAGGTGCTCGCGCAATTGAAGGCGCAGATGGAGGAGGCGAGCGCGGCGCTCGAATTCGAGCGCGCGGCCAGACTGCGCGACAAGATCACGCGGCTCACGCAACTACAGTCGCGGCAGTTCGTCGAAAGCGCGACGGCGGGGGACATCGACGTCGTCGCCGCGACGGCGGATCGCGGTCTGGTCGCGGTCAACGTCGTGATGGTCCGCGGTGGCCGCCATGTCGGCGATCGCACGTTCTTCCCGCAGCACGCCGATGCCGACCTGCTTCCCGAAGTGGTGCCGGCGTTCCTCGAACAGCACTACGTCGAACGGCCGGTGCCGCCGACGATCATCGTGTCCGACAGGACGGATCACGACGCGCTCGCCGAGGTGCTGTCGGCGCAGGCCGGGCAGCGAGTGCAGATCACGGGAAACCCGGGCGGCGAGCGCCGCGTCTGGCTGGCGATGGCAGTGCAGAACGCCCAGTTCGCGATCGCCCAGAAGCTCGCGCAAAAGGCGACGCAGGAGGATCGCCTCGCGGCGCTGCAGTCGGCGCTCGGGCTTCCGGAATCGGCGCAGCGCATCGAGTGCTTCGACGTCTCGCACACGATGGGCGAGCGCGCGGTGGCGTCTTGCGTGATCTTCGACCGGCTGGCGATGCAGTCGTCGGAGTATCGGCGCTTCAACGTGACGCCGGAGCACGGCGGCGACGACTACGCGGCGATGCGCGAGGCGCTGTCGCGGCGCTGCGCGCGCATCGTCGCCGGCGAGTATCCGGCGCCGGATCTGCTGGTGATCGACGGCGGCAGGGGCCAGGTCGCCGTTGCAGCGGAGGTGCTCGCCGAACAGGGGATGCACGACACGCGGCTCATCGGCATCGCCAAGGGCCCGGAGCGCAAGGCGGGAGATGAAGACATCGTCTTTCCCGATCGCGACGACGCGCTCAACCTGCCGTCAGACCATCCCGGCCTGCATCTGCTGCAGCAGATCCGCGACGAGGCGCACCGCTTCGCGATCCAGGGGCACCGCGCGCGCCGCGGCAAGGCGCGCACCACGTCGTCGCTGCAGGAGATCGCCGGCATCGGCGCGAAGAAGCGGCAGGCGCTGCTCGCGCACTTCGGCGGTCTGAAAGGGGTACAGGCAGCGAGCGTGGACGACCTGGCGCGCGTGCAGGGTATTTCGCGCGCGCTGGCCGAGCGCATATTCGCCGACCTGCATTGATCGGTCGCGCACGATAAAAAGGGCCGATGCATGCGCATCGGCCCTGTCGGCGATCCCTGCGGGTTATCCCAGAATTATTGCGGGCGCTTCTTGGCCTCTTCCTCGGCCTTGCGTTCTTCATCCGACTTGGCTTT
>JAAFGU010000372.1 GCA_010365205.1 Aromatoleum sp.
TGCAGCAGAAAAAGACGTGTCGCTGGTAGTAGCTCATCCGGGGTCCCGCGTACCGAGGGCGGCGCGAGCCGTAGGGAGTGGGACCGCCGATTATAGCGGAGGGGCGCGGTGCGACCGGGCGGTGCCGGGAGGGCTCCGATATAATTCGTCCACGCGCGCCGCCGTTGCCGCCGTGCCCACCTTTCCCCGCGACCCGGCCCACCCCGCCAGCCCCGCCACGTGAAGCTCTATCGCAGGCTCCTGGGTTACGTGCGTCCCTACAAGGGTGTGTTCGCGGTCGCCATCGTCGGGATGCTCGTCGTCGCGTCGACCGACGTGATGATGCTGCGGATCGTGCAGCCGCTGCTCAACAACATCGGGGCCGTCGACGCGGCCAACTCGACGTGGCTGCCGTTCATGATCGTCGGCGTGTTTGTTCTGCGCGGGGTCGGTTCGTACGTCAGCGAGTACGGTCTGGCCTGGATCGGGTCCCGCGTCGTGTTCGACCTGCGCTGCCAGGCCTCCGAGCATCTGTTGCGGCTGCCCACGCCGTTCTACGACGCGAGCTCGGCCGGGTTCCTGCTGTCGAAGGTGACGTTCGATGCGCAGCAGGTCGCGGCGGCTGCGTCCGAGGCCGTCACCGTCAGCATCCGCAACACGCTGACGATCGCGTTCATGCTCGCTTACCTGATGTACATGAACTGGCAACTGACGCTGATCGCGTTCGCCGCGTTCCCGCTCGTTGGCCTGGCGATCCGCGCGATCAACAAGAGGCTGAAGCGGGTCAGCGTGCTCGTCCAGCAGCGCACGGGCAAGCTCGCGCACGCGCTGGAGGAGGCGATCGGCGCGCACCGCGTCGTCAAGGTCTTCGGCGGCGAGAAGTACGAAAGCGGCCGTCTGCGCACCGCGGCCGACAAGCTGCGGCTCGCCTCCGCCAAGCAGGCGGCCGCCGCGGCGCTCGGCACGCCGATCAACCAGATCATCGTCTCGGTCGCGATCGGCATCATCCTCTGGGTCGCGGTGCGGCAAAGCGCCGGCGGGGAGTACGGCGCAGGCGACTTCATCACCTACATCTTCGCGCTGCTGCACCTGATGAACCAGCTGAAGACGCTGTCGAACGTAAGCGGCGTGATCCAGCGCGGCCTCACCGCCGCCGAAAGCGTGTTCGCGCTGATCGACGAGCCGGCCGAGGCCGACGCGGGAACGATCGAGATCGACCGGGCGCAGGGCGGCATCCGCTTCGAACGCGTCACCCAGCGTTACGCGGAGGACGGACGCGCGGCGCTCGAGGGCATCGACCTCGATATCGCGCCCGGCGAATCGGTCGCGCTGGTGGGTCCTTCGGGCGGCGGCAAGACGACGCTGGTCAACCTGATTCCGCGCTTCTACGTGCCGACCGAGGGCCGCCTCTTGCTCGACGGCCAGGACTTGGCGGCGGTGCGGCTGGCCGACCTGCGCCGTCAGATCGCGCTGGTCAGCCAGGAGATCGTGCTCTTCAACGACACGATCGCCGCGAACATCGCCTACGGGACGATGGACGGCGCGCCGCGCGACGCGATCGAACGCGCGGCTGCCGCCGCCAATGCGCTCGATTTCATCCGCGAGCAGCCGGAGGGCTTCGACACCATCGTCGGTGAGCGCGGCATCCGGCTTTCCGGCGGCCAGCGCCAGCGCATCGCGATTGCCCGCGCCATCCTGAAGGACGCGCCGATCCTGATCCTCGACGAGGCAACCTCGGCGCTCGACACCGAGTCGGAGCGCCTGATACAGGCGGCGCTTGCCGTGCTGATGCGCGGGCGCACGACGATCGTCATCGCGCACCGGCTGTCGACGATCGAGCACTGCGACCGTATCGTCGTCCTTGACGGCGGGCACATCGCCGAGCAGGGGACGCACGCGGAGCTTTTGGCGCGGCAGAGCCTCTACGCGCGGCTGCACTCGCGCCAGTTCCGCGACGAGTGACGCCGAGGCTGCGGCGCTCCGGAGCGCCGCCCGCGTCTCCCTCGTGCTCAGGACCTGACGGAAGGCGGCGACGCCGCGCGGCGCTTGCGCTCGACCGTCTTCCACCGCCGGTGGACCCAGTACCACTGCTCGGGCCGGCGCAATATCAGTTCCTCGAGCTTCGCGTTGTAGGCGCGCGTGTTGCGCCGGATCGCCTCGCCGGCGTTCTCGCATTCGATCGGGGCGATCGGAGGCTCGAAGCGCAGCACGTGGCGGCCATCCGGCTCCCGCCAGCTGGTTGCCGGCAGTACCGGCGCCCCGGTCGACAGCGCGATGATCGCGAGGCTCTTGAAAGTCCACGCGGGCTGGCCGAAGAAATCGACCTCGATGCCGTCGGGAGGCCCCGCGTGCTGGTCGAACGGAAATACGATCGCATCGCCCTGTGCCAGCCGTTCCAGCATCGCGTCGAGCGAGCCGCGCTTCTGAAAGACGCCGAAGCCGGCCTGGTTGAACCGGCGAATCACGAGACGATCGAGCCAGTGCGGGCTGATCGCGCGGCGGACGAAGTGGAAGCGGCCCTTGACCTCGGGATAGTTGGCGATTCCCGCAATCGTCGCGACCTCCCAGTTGCCGAAGTGGCCGGTCAGGATGAGCGTCCCCTTGCCCAGCGCCTGCGCGGCGACGAAGGCTTCGATGTTCTCGACGCGCACCAGCGCCGCCTTGCGCGCCGCCGACAGCCAGCGGAATTTCATGAACTCGCCTACCAGCCGCCACAGGTGGCCGTAGTGCGCCTGCGCCAGGCGCTCGATTTCGTCTTTCGATTGCGTGGCGCCGAAAACCCGCGCGAGGTTCGCGAGGATGACGTCGCGGCGCAGCGGCAGCAGTCGATAGAGGAGCCTTCCCGCAAGCGGCACGTCGAGCGCGGCCGGCACCCCGAGGGCGAGCGCCGACGCGCTGCTGCGATCGTGCGTCAGCGACAGCGCGATGTCGCCGATCCGGTGGCGTCCGAGCAGCACCGCCGCGCGCGGGCCGCGCACGATCTGGGGCGCGCCGTAGTTGTCGCTGGCGACCGAAAAATCGGCCGGTTCGATCTCGGCGAGTGCGGCCTCGCGCGGAAACAGTTTCACGCAGGCCTCCTTCGCGGCAAAGCGTGCGGCGAGGCTTGCCGCGCGTC
>JAAFGU010000373.1 GCA_010365205.1 Aromatoleum sp.
GCCCGGCCCAGCGTGGCGCGGGCGGCGACGCGGTCGCGGCGGTCGTCACCACGCGCGACGCTCCCGTTTCATCCATGCAGAGCGCAAGACATCCCCGCGCATTGCCGCAGGCGGGCCTCCGACGCAGCGCCGGCCGCGGCATCGAAGACGTGGTCGCCGAAACGACGCGACGTCAGTCCCAGTTGACGATTCCCGCATACGCGGTGCCCAGGATCAGCGCGCCGAAAGCGATCCGGTACCACGCGAACGGAACGAAATCGTGGTGGCTCACATAGCGGATCAGCCAGCGGACGCAGGCGAATGCCGAGATGAACGCGGCGGCGAAGCCGACGCCGAACGCCGGCAGGTCGCTCGCGGCGAGGAGCGTCGCGTCCTTCCAAAGCGAGTACCCGGTGGCAACGAACAGCGTCGGGACCGCGAGGAAGAACGAGAACTCGGTGGCGGCGATGCGCGAAAGACCGAACAGCATGCCGCCAATGATCGTCGCGCCGGATCGCGACGTCCCCGGAATCAGCGCCAGCGCTTGCGCGCATCCGACTTTCAGCGCATCGGTCCAGCGCATATCGTCGACCGCGAAGATTCGCACCGACCCGGGCCGCCGGCGTTGCCGCCACTCCGCCCACAGAATCACGAACGCCCCCGCGACGAACGCGCACGCGACCGGAATCGGAGCGAACAGATGCGCCTTGATCGCCTTGCCGAAGGCCAGGCCCAGCACCGCGGCCGGAATGAAGGCGACGATCAGGTTGCCGGCGAATCGCCGAGCGGCCGCATCGGAGGAGAGCCCCGCCAGGACGCGCGCGAACCGCGCGCGGTACTCCCAGACGATCGCGAGAATCGCGCCGGCCTGGATCACGATTTCGAACATCTTCGCCAGATCGCCGGTGTACGACAGCAGCGAGCCCGCGACGATCAGGTGGCCGGTGCTCGACACCGGAAGGAATTCGGTGAGGCCCTCGACGATGCCGAGGACGAGCGCGGTGAGAAGAGTCGGGTGGTCCAAGGGCGGCATCAACAAAAAGGCCGGGGGCGATGCGCCACCCGGCCCGTGAATTGTAGCGCAGCGACCTCAGTTGGCTGCCGTGGGCCGCCGCGGTCCCCTGCGTGGGTCAGCCCGTCCGGCCTTTCGCCAGCATCGCGAGCGCCTGCGACACGATGTCCATGTGGTTGTCGGGAACGCTGCCCTGCGGCGTCATCTGATCGATGATCTGCGGCAGCGCCGAGGCGAGTCTGTCGGCGGCCTCGTCATGCGACAGGCCGAGGCGCTGCGCGATCTGGCCCAGTTGTCCGTCCCCGAGCATCTGCCGCAGCGCGTCCGCATCGATCGGCAGATTCCGTCCGGTCGACACCCACGACTGCGCCTGCTCGCCATACCCCGCCTGCTGGAATTTGCCGAGCACCCCCTGAATGCCGCCGTTTTGCTGCAGCATCTGCAGGGCCGCCGCGATCAGCGGATTCTGCGACGGGTTTCCGGCGGCGTTGCCGCCCAGCAGCCCGCCGAGCACGTTTCCCAACAATCCGTCCAGCAATCCCATCGGTTGCCTCGTGGTTGCGATTGTCGCGGAAAGTGTACCCGATGCGGGCTCCTTGTACCCGATGCGGGCACCGTGTACTCGATCCAGGGAAATCGACGTGCGCCATGGCGCTGGACGTGCGGCCGCCCGACGTATGGCGCGGACGACGCATTGGGGAACCGATTGCGCGAAACGCCGCGCGGGGAGCGTTACGGGGCGGCGACGCCCAATTCCGCGCAAAGCTTCGCGACCGTCGCCTTCAGCACGGTGATTTCGTCCCGCAGCTGCGTGACGTTGGCCTTGAGCGTGGCGAGTTCCGACATCATGACCACCTCGGCGCCTTCGCCGGCCGCTGCGGTGCGCAGCGGAGCGTTTTCGATCGGTGGCGCGCCGGAAAGCAGCTGCGCCCAGCGCGTTTCCCGCGCGCCAGGTTGCCGCGGCAATTCCGCGACCAGCGCTCCCGCGGGCCGCGCCGCGAGTTCGTGGAGGAAGCCCTCCACCGCAGACGTATCGGCAAAGCGGTGCAGCCGCTCGCAATTGATGCGCAGCTCGCCGACGGTCTGCGGCCCGCGCAGCATCAGCGCGGTGAGCAGCGCCACGGCTTGGGCCGGCACCTGCAATACGCGATCGACGTTGTGCGAGTAGCGCATCACGCGGCCGCCGCTCGATTCCACGACCAGCGACAACGCCTGAAGTCGGTCGATCGTGGCCTGGACCTCGGCGTCGCTGGCGTCGACGATCGGGTCGCGGCTCGTCTTCTGGTTGCACCCGGTCACGAGCGCGTTCAGCGTCAGCGGATACGCATCCGGCACCGTGTGTTGCTTTTCGACTAGCACGCCGACGACGCGGGTCTCCAGCAGCGAGAGCGTCGGCAGTGCGACGGGCATCGTGGCCGGGCGGGCCGGTTACTTGCGGCCGTAGGTCGCGGTCAGGGGGAACAGCAGGACGAAGAGAAGGGCACAGCGGCGCATGGGAAATCCTCACGTTGCGTTCGGCGGAACCGGACGCACAGTTTACCCGCCGGCCCCCGCGCGCGGAGGATGCGGCCGCGACCCCCGGCGGCCGCTACTTCCTGCAGAGGTACCGGATGACGAGGTCGGACGAGCTGCCCGTTGGCTCCTTCAGGTACTCGATTTTGCGCGCCTTGATCCGCGAGAATGCCTTGTCCTTCGCCTCGTTCTCGAACAGCACGACCTCGATTCCAGCCGCGGTCAGGTCCTTGCAGTTGACGCGCATTCGCGAGCGCATGCTGGTGATGCCGCCGCCCGGCGTGTCGAGCGCAGACTTGAGCTCGGTGCGGAAGGTCACCGCCGTGTAGCCGGCGCCGGCCTTCACGCTGCCCTTGTCGACGAAGATCCGATTGCCGTTGGCGTTCTCGCCGAGCGGCTGCCAGTCCGGCGCCGCGAGCGCCGTGCCGGCGATCAGGGCAAGGGCGATGAGAAGCAGTGTGCGCATGGTCGGCTCCTTTCACGATGACGACGATGCGGGCGCCGGCGGCTGCTGCCGCAGGGGCCCGTAGACAGATTGTGGACAGTGCCGGGTCCCGGGCCTTTGTCCGGGATCAAGGGCGGGCGCGACC
>JAAFGU010000374.1 GCA_010365205.1 Aromatoleum sp.
GGCGAGGTGGCTCTCGAAGTACGCGAGCGCGGCGGCCTCCGGATCGGGCGCGACCGTCTGCACGAGGCCGATCGCCTTCGCCTCGTCGCTCCCGATCGACCGGCCCGAGAACAGCAGGTCCTCGGCGGCGCTCTGGTGCACGCGCCAGGGCAAGAGGCACGAGGCCGCCGGCGCGAACACTCCGAGCTTCATCTCGGGCTGGCCGAATTGCGCGTCGGGCGCCGCGAAGATCGGGCCGCCGGCGAGCGCGACCTCGAGCCCGCCGCCCAGGCATTGGCCGCGCACGGCCACGAGAATCGGCACCGGAAATTCCACCATCGCGACGATCAGCGCGTGCAGCGACGTGAGCATCGCGGCGCAGCGGTCGGCGAGGTGCTCTTCGACGCTCGCGCCGAAGCTGAAGTGGGGGCCTTCGGCGGCGAGGAGCACGCCGCGCAGGCCTGCGGTGCCCCGATACGCGACGAACGCTCCGTGCAGCGCCGCGATCATCGCGGCGTCGACGAGGTTCGCCTTGGGCCGCGCGAGCGTGAGGCACAGCAGCGCGCCGTCGCGCTCGAGGCTGTCTTTGACGGGGGAATCCGCGATCATGGCGGTCAGCCCTTGTGCTTCGCCTTCGGCTGGATCGAGTCGTGCAGCGGGCCGACCCAGCTCTCGCCGGCGGCGAGCTTCTGCCGCAGCAGCACGAAGTCGGCTTCGCGGTCGTCCTTCGTGCCACTGTTGAAGGCGATGAAGCCCGCGCGCCCCTCGGTCATCATGTTGAGCGCGAGCCAGGCGCGGGAATTCTCCTTGTTCCGGTTCCAGCTCTCGAGCTTCGGCTTGCGCAGCTCCTCGAGCGTCTTGGTCGTGCAGTCGGGGAAGGTCAGCAGCATCTTCGCGCACAGTTCCTCGACCTTCGCGTCGAGCAGCGACAGATCCACGGTACCGCGCGCCAGCAGTGCCTTGCCTTCCTTCAGCGCGTCGCCGGTCTTCGGCTCGCCGAATAGGAAACGGCCGTGGGCGTCGACCATCTTCTGCGTCTCCACGAGCGGGTTGGCGACGAACTGGCCGTCGACCTTCAGCGCCGGCACGACGTCGGTGAGCACGCCCATCCAGTACGCCTTGTGCGCCGAGAACGGCTCGCACAGCACGCACGCGGCCATCGCTCGCTCGCTGCCGGCCATCAGCGGCAGGAAGTCCGTGGCCCCGCCGATCGGCGCCGAGCCGTGCTTGGGGCCGGCCTGGCCGAAGCGCGCCAGATCCTGCGCGACCGAGAAGTCGCAGGCCATGCCGATCTCCTGGCCGCCGCCGATGCGCATGCCGTTGACGCGGCAGATGACCGGCTTGTCGCAGGCGAGGATCGCGCTGACCATGTCGTTGAACAGCCGCATGTACTGGCGGTACTCCTGCGGGTGTCCGGCGTAGTACTCCGCGTATTCCTTGGTGTTGCCGCCGGTGCAGAACGCCTTGTCGCCGGCGCCGGTGAAGACGACGCAGTTGACGTCGCGGGCGTTGGTCGCCGCGCGGAACGCGAGTATCGTGCCCTTCACCATGTCGGTGGTGTAGGCGTTGTACTGCGCCGGGTTGTCCAGCGTGATCCAGGCGTTGAAGAGCCCGGGGACGACGGCTCCGTCGGGCGTTTTCGCCGGCCGCTTTTCGTAGCGGACGCCCGGCTTCGAGAAATCGTCGACGAGGTCGTGGGTCTTGAATGCGCGCGGCGCGCGCAGGGTATCGGGGGCGTTCATGCTGGGTTTCCTTCAGTGGGTCGGAACGAGTACTGCGCGTTTCTTGATCTCGCGATGGTGGACCGCCGCGAACACGCGGTTGATGTCGTCGAGCGGATGCGCTTCGACGAACGGCTTGATCGCGACGCTGCCATCGAGCACAAGGTCGAGCGCCGCCGGGTAGAACTCGGGCGGGCAGCCCCAGTTCCCTATCGCACGCGCGTCGAACGCCATCAGGTTCGACAGGCGGACCTCGACCTTGTCCCTCGTGAAACCGACGACCGACAGCGTCGCGCCGTGCACGAGAAGGCCCCACGCCGTCAGCTGCCCCGCGGCGGTGCCCGAGCATTCGAAGATGAACCATTCGGTGGCCGGCAGGCCATTCTGTTTCGCGAACGCGCCGATCGCCGCCTTCATCGCCTTCCCGTCCCGAGCGCGGGCGTCCAGCGTCAGCGCGGCGCCGTGATGGGAGATCGCCTCGAGCTTGTCCGCGTCGACATCGATGGCGACCACCTTCGCGCCAAAGGCGTTGGCCATCTGCACGCAGTAGCCGCCGACACCGCCCGCGCCGACGACGATGGCGAGGCTGCCCGGTTTGACGCCTGCGCGGCGCACGGCCTGGTACGGCGTGGTCAGCGCGTCGGCGACGATCGAGACGTCGGCGAGCGCCAGACCGGTCTTCGCGAGCCGCGCCTCGTCGACTTCGCACAGCCCGCGGCCCGGCACCACGATGTGCGTGGCGAAGCCGCCCTGGATGTCGTTGCCCGGCATCTTCTGCGCGCGGCAGATCGGGGCGAGCCCGCGCTTGCACAGATCGCATTCGCCGCACGGCAGCACGGCAGGCACGATCACCGCCTTGTCGAGCCAGCCTTCCGCGCCGGCGCCGGCGGCGATCACGCGGCCGCTGATCTCGTGGCCGAGCGCCAGCGGCAGCGGGTGGTTGGTGCGCACGCCGTCGTAGAAATAGCCGAGGTCGGTGTGGCAGACGCCGCAGCCGGCGATGCGCACGGCCACCTCGCCGGGGCCCGGCTCGGCGTCGAACGTCGCGCGTTCGAGCGGCGTGTTCACTGCCGTCATCAGCCAGCGGCGGGCTTCGATGCTCATGGTGCTTGCTCCTCGTGTATCCGGTGTCGCGCGTGCCGCCGGGCCAGCGGAAAAGCTCCCGCGGGCTTGACCGTGCGGCTCCAAGCGGCTATTCTGGTATTACAGTACCACAATACCGGTTTGGCGCAAAACCATGATGCGGGAGCGCGAATGCGTGCGCTTTGATCTGCGTCAATTGCAACGGGTCGCTCTGCCGGTCTACTGCGCGAATCAGACGCGGGAGGAGGAACGACGTGAACGCCTCGGCGAACAAGAAGACACGG
>JAAFGU010000375.1 GCA_010365205.1 Aromatoleum sp.
GCTCGCACTCGCCGACAAGGTCGAGGCCAACGCGCAGCAGCTCGCCGAGATCGAATCGATCGACAACGGCAAGTCGGTGATGCTGGCGCGGCACGTCGACATGGCGATGGCGGTCGACTTCCTTCGCTACATGGCGGGCTGGGCGACCAAGATCGAGGGCGCGACGCACGACGTGTCGGTGCCGTTCATGCCGCAGGCGAAGTTCTTCGCCTGGACGCGCAAGGAGCCGGTCGGCGTCGTCGGCGCGATCATTCCGTGGAACTTTCCGCTGCTGATGGCGGCGTGGAAGATCGGGCCCGCGCTCGCGGCCGGCTGCACCGTCGTGCTGAAGCCGGCGGAGGAAACGCCGCTGACCGCGCTGCGGCTGGGCGAGCTGATTCTGGAAGCCGGGATTCCCCCCGGCGTGGTCAACATCGTCACCGGGCTCGGCGAGACCGCCGGTGCCGCGCTCGCCGCGCACCCGGGCATCGACAAGATCGCATTCACCGGGTCCACCGCGGTCGGCAAGCTCGTGCAGCGCGCGGCGGTCGACAACTTGACGCGCGTGTCGCTGGAGCTCGGCGGCAAGTCGCCGGTCATCGTGCTCGACGACGCCGACCCGGCGCAGGCGGCGGCCGGCGCCGCGCAGGCGATCTTCTTCAACCAGGGCCAGGTCTGCACGGCGGGTTCGCGGCTTTACGTGCAGAAGAAGCTGTTCGACCGCGTCGTCGCCGACCTCGCAGCGATCGCCGGCAAGATGAAAGTCGGCCATGGCCTCGATCCGACCAACGAAATCGGCCCCCTGGTCTCCGAGCTGCAGATGCAGCGTGTGTGCGGCTACATCGACAGCGGGATCGGCCAGGGCGCGAAGGTCGCGACCGGCGGCGGCCGCGCCGGCGACAAGGGTTACTTTGTCAAGCCGACGGTGCTCGTCGGCGCGCGTCAGGACATGCGCGTCGTGCAGGAGGAGATCTTCGGTCCCGTCGTCGTCGCGCTGCCGTACGACGATATCGACGAGGCGGTGCGGCTCGCCAACGACACGCCGTACGGGCTCGGCGCGTCGATCTGGTCGAACGATCTCGCGCGCGTGCACCGGCTCATTCCGCGGATCAAGGCCGGCACCGTGTGGGTGAACTGTCACAGCATGCTCGACGCGAGCCTGCCGTTCGGCGGCTTCAAGCAGTCCGGGATTGGCCGCGAGATGGGGCGCGCGGCGCTGGATCTGTTCACCGAAACCAAGTCGGTGTTGATGGCGGTGTGAGCCGCCGGACACGGGAGGCGCCGAATGCGACACCACTGGACATCGGGACTCGTCGTCTGCCTGACGTTGCTGGCTGCGACCGGCGGCGCGCAGGCGTTCGACCGGGAGTCGTTGGTGTGGAAGAAGTGCACGAGTTGCCACGCCGCGACGGCGGATGGCCGGATTCCGCGCGTCGAGGACCTGCGCACGACGCCGGAGGAATGGACGGTCATCGTCGACCGGATGCGACGGCTGCATGGGATGGAGATCCGGCCGGGCGAAATGGACCGCCTGCTGAAGGAGCTGTGCGCCACGCAGATCCTCGCCCCGGCCGAGCAAGCGAAGGTCGCTTACCTGAGCCTCTGGCACAACTCCCAGCAGCAGGAAGTGCCCGCCGACAAGGAAGAGGAAAAGCTCTTCACCACCTGCGTGCGCTGTCACACGGCGGGCAAGATATTCTCCTACCGGATGACGTCGGAAAGCTGGGCCAAGCTGCGCGACTTCCACCTCTACATCGTCCCGACGGTCGTCCTCCAGATGCGCGAGATGAAGTGGGTTCCGGAGGCCGACGCGGCGCTGGCCTACCTCGCCCGGAAGCTGCCCTATGGCAACGCGTGGTCCGCCGCCGCTCCGAAGATCGACGGCGTCTGGAGCGTGTTCGGGCACGAGCCGGGCAAAGGGGCCTACCGTGGCGAAGCCAGGATTTCCGACGCCGGAAACGCCGAGTACACGCTGACGGGCCGCCTCGCTTATGCGGACGGAACCTCGGAGACTTTCGCCGGCGAGGCGACGCTCTACGGCGGCTATGCGCTGCGCACCCGCACGAAGAACAATGGCTTCGCCGCCAACGGCGCGTACATCGTGGAAGGCGACGAGCTGCGCGGAGAGTCGCATCTGCCGGCGCCCGATTTCCGCACCTCGAATGCCCGTTGGTTGAAGAGCGGCGAAGCGGCCAAGGTCGCGCGAATCGTTCCGGCGTTCGTGCTCAAGGGCGGGAAGACCACGCTTGTCCTCGAAGGCATGAACCTGCCCGACGCCAAGGCCGCCGACATCTCGTTTGCCGGAGGCGCGGTCAAGGTGCTGGCGGTGAAGCGCATCGCGTCCGGCGCGCTGGAACTCACGGTGCTGAGCAGCGCGGACAAGCTCGGCGTCGCGAAGGTCTCGGTGAAGGGCATCGATGCCGGGACCGTCACGCTGGCGCCGCAGATCGATTACATCGCGATCACGCCTGAGATGGGACGCGCGCGGCTGTCGGGCGGGACGCATTACCCTGCCGAGGGCGTCCAGTTCGAGGCGATCGCCTACGCGAAAGGCGGCGGCAAGAAGGCCACAGGCGTGCCGCTGGGGCCCGTGCCGGCGACGTTCCGGCTCGCCGAGGAAAAAACGCGGCCCGACGACGACGATCTCGTATGGCTCGGCGCGATCAAGCCCAACGGCGCGTACCTGCCGATGGGCGACTACGGCCCCAATCCGCTGCGCAACTATTCGGCGGAGAACAGCGGTCTCGTGAAAGTCCTCGCCCGGTACCCGCGCGGCGCGAAGACATTCACGGCAGAAGCGTGGCTGACCGTCACCGTGCCGGACTACATCCCGCGGATCCGATGAACGAGACCTACGCCTGGGCGGATCACCGCGTGTTCGCCGCTTCCGCCGAACCCGAGGGGAGAGCCCTCCTCTTCGGTGCGGATCAGGCGAGCCTGTTCGCGGTCGACGCGTCGACGCACGACGTCCTCGCCCGGTGGCGGTCGCGCGCGTCAATCGATTTGCGCGACGCGCCGCCCGCGGACCGCGAGGTGCTCGAGGCGCTGCGCGATGCCCGGCTGCTGGTGCCGTCGAAGTGGAC
>JAAFGU010000015.1 GCA_010365205.1 Aromatoleum sp.
TCGCGACGCCGCGTCTTTTCAACAGCGTGCGGCGAATCCAGCCGGTCGTCTTGGCGAGGCCCGCGCCGACCTTCTCCTGCTTGCGCTGGAGCAGCCACAGCGTTCGAACCGGCGGCGCCTCGTGCGGCTCCTTGAGGCCACCGCGCTGCGCGTAATCCGCGTCGATGCCCCACTCGTCGCGGAACGCCGAAACGTCGTCGACGCCCGAATGGCTCAAAAGCTCCGCGACGTCGAAACCGATGCCGCCGGCGCCGACGATCGCCACGCGCGGCCCCGCGGCCACCCGGCCGTTGACGATGTCGACGTAACTCGCGACCTTTGGATGGTCGATGCCCGGAATCGCGGGTCGGCGCGGGACGATGCCGGTGGCGAGCATCACCGCGTCGAAGCCGGCGAGCTCGGCGGCGGTGACGCGCCGATTCAACAGGACGGTCACGCCGCTGCGCTGGAGCTTGGTGCGGAAATAGCGCAGCGTCTCGGCGAACTCCTCCTTGCCCGGAATCCGTCGCGCCAGATTGAACTGGCCGCCGATTTCGGCCGCGGCGTCGAACAAGGTGACGTGATGACCGCGCTCGGCCGCCGTCGTCGCGCAGGCCATCCCCGCCGGACCGGCGCCAACCACGGCCACCCTCTTCGGCTGCGCGGCCGGCGCGATCGTCATCTCGGTCTCGCGGCACGCATACGGATTGACCAGACACGACGCGATCCGCCGCGCGAAGACGTGGTCGAGACAGGCCTGATTGCAGGCAATGCAGGTGTTGATCTCGTCGGCGCGGCCGGCGGCCGCCTTGCTGACGAAATCGGGATCGGCCAGAAACGGCCGCGCCATCGACACCATATCGGCATCGCCGCGTGCAAGCAGTTCTTCGGCGACGCCGGGGTCGTTGATCCGGTTGGTCGTGATCAGCGGAATGCGCACCTCGCCCTTCATCCGCCGCGTCACCCACGCGAACGCCGCGCGCGGCACCATCGTCGCGATGGTCGGAATTCGCGCCTCGTGCCAGCCGATGCCCGTATTGATGATCGAAGCGCCCGCCGCCTCGACCGCCTTCGCCAGCAGCACCACCTCGTCCCATGTGCTGCCGCCCTGGACGAGGTCGAGCATCGACAGCCGGTAGATGATGATGAAATCGCGGCCGACCGCTTCGCGCGTGCGGCGCACGATCTCGACGGCGAAGCGGATGCGATTCTCGAACGGACCACCCCATTCGTCGTCGCGGTGGTTGGTCTGCGGCGCGATGAACTGGTTGATCAGATAGCCCTCGGACCCCATGATCTCGACGCCGTCGTAGCCGGCGCGCCGCGCGAGCACCGCGCAGCGGACGTAATCGGCGATCGTCTTGCGCACACCCCAGCCCGACAGTGCGCGCGGCTTGAACGGCGTGATCGGCGAGCGTATCGCCGACGGCGCCGCCGAGAGCGGGTGATACGCGTAGCGACCGGCGTGAAGGATCTGCAGCGCGATTTTGCCGCCGGCCGCGTGCACCGCTTCGGTGATCACTCGGTGCTTGCCGAGCTGCCACGGAAACGAGAGCTGCGAGGCCCTGGGTTCGAGGCGTCCGGAGAAATTCGGCGCGATGCCGCCGGTGACGATGAGCGCCACGCCGCCGCGGGCGCGCGCCGCGTAGAACGCCGCCATCTTCTCGTAGCCGCCGGAGGCCTCCTCGAGGCCGGTGTGCATCGACCCCATCAGCACGCGGTTGCGCAAGGTGGTGAAGCCAAGGTCGAGCGGGGCGAGCAGGTGCGGGTACGCGGTCATCGGCGGTCGGAGGCTGGCCAGCATCGGCTGGCGCGACAGCTTACCGCATCAGCGCGCCACGGCGCCGCCGCACCCTCCCGATAACCGGATGCGCTGTCAGTTCGTTCGAGCCAGCGCTTGCAGCGCAAGCAACGTCGATCCAGCCTGGCGCGGGCTCTGCGACGTTCACGGCGGGCTTGCGAGGCGCGCGCTGCGGCGAAGGATTTCTGCCCTGATTTCGCCGAATTGTTTGCGCGTTTCCGCTTCGATCAACGCCGGCCCGATGATGGGCGGCACCCAGATTTCCGGCGTGTAGTGCCCGCGATTGACAATGTGGATCACCGCGCCGGCTTCGACGATTTGCGTGGTGAATTCCGAGGCTTTGAGATTCCCGCTGATCAATCGGGAGCGCAGTTCGCGGAACGGCACCACGTCGATCTCGCGGACGTTCTCGAAGGAAAACCTCAGCGGCCCTCTGCTCGCCTTGCCTTTTTGGTAGACGCGCAGCGTGTCCTTGGCGCGGCTTCGCACTTCGCTCAATTCGAGGTTCGAGATGAATTGCGCCATGTGGTCGTAGTCCGTCAGCACTTCCCAGACCACTCTCAATGGGGCGCTTACCGGACAGTCGACCTCCACCGAGATAACCGGTCCGTCCTTGCGAACGACGACGGCGATGTCCTGGACGTCCGGCGCGGACCGCGCCGAAACGGGAACAAGCGCCAGCGCCACGGCCGTCACGACCGTCCAGCCGATCCACGTTGAACCTGCCGAGACCACCGGACTCTCGATTCCCGCAGTCCTCATTTGGCGACATAGGTAGAAGGCCGTTGCAGCACGGCGTCATCCACCCGGGTTGCCCGTTGTTGTGCACCGATCACCGGCACCGTTTGATCGAACCGCCAAGCAGCCAGCCGCAATCGGATACGAGCACGTTCGCACGCGGCGCCCATTGCCCGGGACGGGACGAGTTCGATCGATCGCCATGAACGACCCGTTTGTCGCGCGTGGGTGGCAGACTAGCGGCGGGTAGCTCAGCCGTCTGTGCGGTATAGCACGAAGCGTCGGCGTGCGGCCGGACGGGCGGCGCCACGCGGCGAGAGGAAGCGACGATCGACGCCTTTCCGCGAGACCGCGCCGACAGACCGCGCGCGATCGATTCAGGCGACGACCTTCATCGTCCCCTCCATGTTTTCGTGTCCGGACCCGCAGAACACGTCGCACAGAAACGTGAATTCTCCGATCTTGGTCGGCGTCATCCGCAGTTCCGTGATCTGACCCGGGATGATCGTCGCACGCACGCCGAAATCCGGAACGCTGAAACCCATCACGACGTCGAGGCTGGTCAACTGGAAGACGACCGGCTCGTTGAGCTTGAGCGTCAGCTCGACAGGTTCGTAGACGAACTTCTTCGACACGATCGGGATGAGCCGCCCGGTGGCCCGGGCCTGGGCCTGGGCCAGGACCGCCATGCGGCCGCTCGCGGCCAGAAGACCCGCGGCGACCGATGCGCGCAGCAGGAGTCGTCGAGTCATTCGCATGGCGATCTCCTAGGCAACGGGCAACTCGGTGACCGCGTACTTCACCGGCGCGCGCTCCGCTTCGATTTCGCGAAAGCCGAGCCCCTTGTACGGGGCATTGGCGTCCCAGGGAACGGGCAAACGTTTCGGCTGCGACCGGGCCTCCGGCAAGGCGAACATCAGCGACTTGGCGGAATGATGCGCGACATTGCCGGTCATGAAGTGATGTTCCTGATGAATGTGCCCATAGAACACGGTGACGTTGTCGCGGGTCTGCAGCAGCTCGATCGCGCGCGCCCCGTCGCGCGTCGCCCAATCCCACTGCGGGTAGAGGTCGAACAGCGGCCGATGCGTGAACACGACGATGCGCGCGTCCTTCGGCTGGATGCCGAGGTCCGCGCGCAGCCACTCCAGTTGCTCGTCGCCGATCGCGGCCGTTGGATCGGAGACGTTGTCCACGACGATGAAATGCACGCCCTTGTGATCGAACGTGTAATGCGTCCGGCCGAAGAACTCTTGAAACGCCTTGCCGTTGTCGAGCGACGCGTCGTGCTCGCCGGGCATGAACCTCACGTCCCGGACCTCAAGCGCCGCGACGATGTCGCGAAATTCCGCCATCCGCCGTCGCCGCTCCTTCGGGTCGTCGGTCGTATGCGTGAGATCGCCGGTAAACATGACGAAGTCCGGCTGGCGCGACATGCCGTTGACCGCCGCGACCGCCTTTTTCAACGTGCCCTTCGCGTCGGGATTGGCGGCAGGTCCCTCGAAGCCCCAATGACAATCCGACAGCTGCACGAAATAGAAATCGGCATTCTCGCCGCCGCTGCTCGAGCGCATCGCCGACGCACATCCTGAAACGAGAACCACGCCTCCGAGTCCCGCCAGCTTGAGGAAATCGCGCCTGTTGTATGCTCCAGAATCCATGCTTGCTCCGAGTGTCAGGTGTGCCGACAATGGGCCGGCGCAAGCGCTGCCCTCCTGCTGACAAGACTCGGCGCGCCGGCGATTTATTCCCCGGGTCGCTCGCGCCCGCACATCCGGGAATAAACGGGCGTCCCGCCGAGTCTTCATCTGGATAGCGCGGGCGATCTGCGGAGTTCGATCGATTGGCGACGGGACAGCGGACGGCGAGATTCGAGGAACAGGTCCTGGCGCACCTGGATTCCGCGTACAACCTCGCGCGCTGGATCACTCGCGACGACGCCGCGGCCCGCGACGCCGTTCAGGACGGCTGCCTGCGGGCGTGGCGGGCCTTCGATCAGATGCAGGGCCCGAACCCGCGGGCGTGGTTTCTGGCCGTGATTCGCAACACCTGCCTCGACCGCGTCCGCGAGGACCGGCAGCGCGCCGTCGAGGACGAATACGACGATGAACTGCACGCAGGCGCCGCGCCGGAGGACGCTCGTCCGATCACGCCGGAGGACATCGCGGTGCGCGCCTCGGACGCGCGGTGGCTGCGCGCCTCGATCGACGCGCTGCCGCGCGAGTATCGCGAGGTCATCGTGCTGCGGGAAATCGAGGAGCTGTCGTACAAGGAGATCAGCGCGATCGTTGATATCCCGATCGGCACCGTGATGTCGCGGCTGGCGCGCGGCCGCGACCTGCTGCAACAGCGAATGCGCTTCGCCCAGGAGAGGTTCCGCCGATGAACTGCACGCTGGCGCTTCGAGTGCTCGACGCGTGGATCGACGACGAGCTCGACGCGACGACCGCCGGCGAAGTCGCCGAGCACGTCGCGGGCTGCCCGGCGTGCGCCGACCTGCGCGACCGGCGCGTCGCGATGCGCTCTGCACTTAAGGCCGCATCGCTCAACCATCCTGCGCCGGCCGGCCTGCACGCGAGCATCCTGCGCCGGATCCGGAACGTCGCGCCGGCCGAGCCGACCCGAAGCGCGTGGCAGTGGTGGCAGATGGTGGCACTCGGCGGTTCGACGGCGCTGCTCGGCGCGCTTGGCGGATGGTGGATCGCCCAGCCGCAGGCGACGGATGGATTGCCCGAGCAAGCAGTGGCACGGCACGTCGCCTCGCTGATGCCCGAAGGGCCGCGCATCGACGTGGCGTCGACCGACCGCCACGTCGTGCGGCCGTGGTTTCAGGGCCGGATCGACTTCGCGCCGGTGGTCCGCGATCTCTCCGCCCAGGGATTCGATCTCGTCGGCGCGAGGCTCGATCACCTCGGTGGCCAGGTGGCCGTCGCGGTCGTCTACCGGCTGCGCAACCACGCGATCAACGTATTCTCGTGGCGTGTGCTCGGCAACGCGGCGGAAGCGTCGCGACCGGCCACGATCCGCGGGTTCAATGTCGTCACGTGGAGCGAGTCCGACATCAATTTCGCAGCAGTCTCCGACACCGACAAGGCGGAACTGGATCGCTTTACCGCCGCCTATCGACGGCCTTGACCATGCCGGCGGCGCGGCGCGCCGGGGCGGCGTGCCTTGCGATCGCCGCGCACTCTCGAATTGTCTTCGCCCACCGGGGGTAGTAGGCTGCGCGGGTCGACAATCGTCACAGGGGGCGGATCATGGGGCAAGGTGGCCGTATGCGCCGGGCAGGTCGTCTTCGCGGCCTCGTCAGGCGATGGTCGATGCTGTTGATTGTCTGGCCGGTGACACTTGCGGCCGCGCCGGTCGCGATGGATGCCGCCGGCCCGCACGCAAAGATCGCGACCGCCGAGCAGGTTTCGGTCTCCCGCTTGATCATTCGCTTCCGGCCCGGGCTGCATCCTGCCGACGGCGAGGTCATCGGCGACGCGTTGCGAATCCGCCTGGAGGCGGCGGTGGGGCGGCCACTTGCGGTTGGGCTTCCGACGCGTAGCGGCGATCAGGTCCTCACTCTCGCCGAGCCGGTCAGCGTGGCCCAAGCCAAGCGCCTCGTCGCGGCACTTAGGATGCAGCGCGGCGTCTTGCGGGTGGATGTGGACCAGCGGGAACACCCGCGCAGCATCGCCAAAGGCGGCACCTCCAGCGGCGCCGACACACCCGTCATCCGCCGGTTCGTCGTCACCTTCACCGATCCGGACGCCGGCGCGCGGGCGCGCGCCAACCAGCGTCTGGGTCCGGAGTGGGACGATCTGCTGTCCGCGGCCGCCGGCGTTCCGATGCACGTGGTGCGTCCCACCGTCGGCGGCGCCTGGATCGTCGAAACGCTGACCGCGCTGACCAGTGATCGCGCGGACGCGATCGCGGCGCGGCTGGAATCCGCCGCCGGGATTCGCTACGCGGAGCCCGATCGCCCCGCCGACATTCAGGCGTACTTTCCCAACGACCCGTATTTCCAGACCGGCTACCAGCCTAACCTCGCCGATCCGCTGACGACCTCGTACTACGGTATCGACGCGCCGGAGGCCTGGGACATCACGGTCGGCGCGGCGATCATTGTCGCCGTCATCGACACCGGCGTCCGCCCGCACGGCGAACTGGCCGCTCGCCTGCTCAACGGCTACGACTTCATCTCCGATCCCGATAATTCGCATGACGGCTTGGGTCGGCACCCGGACGGCAACGATCCTGGCAGCTGGCGTTCGGCCACCGATTGCCCGGGCAAGACCACCGCCCAGGACAGTTCGTGGCATGGCACCCACGTTGCCGGTATCATCGGCGCGACCGGCGACAATCTGGAGGGCACCGCCGGGATCAACTGGAACGCGCAGATACTTCCGATACGGGTGCTCGGCACCTGCGGCGGCAGCCGGAGCGACATTGTCGAGGGCATGCAGTGGGCGGCCGGACTGCCGGTGCCCGGCGTGCCGGACAATCCCAACCCCGCCCGCGTGATGAATATGAGCCTGGGTGGCAAGGGTCCCTGCGACGCGCAGTACCAGACGGCGATCGACGCAGTGCTGGCGCAGGGCGTCTTCATCGCCGTGGCCGCGGGCAACGAGAGCGACGACATCGCTACCCATTCCCCGGCTGACTGCTACGGCGTGAGCACGGTCGCCGCCACCGATCCCTACGGATTCCTGGCGAGCTACAGCAACTACAGCGTGTACGTCGACATCGCCGCGCCAGGCGGCGACCAGTCGCGGTACGGCAGCCGTTGGGGGATCTGGTCGACGCTCAACAGCGGCACGACGGAGCCCGAGTTCTCGACCTACGGCGCCTACAACGGCACCAGCCAGGCGACACCGCACGTCGCCGGCGTGGCATCGCTGATGCTTTCGGTCAATCCGGATCTCACCCCTGCGCAGATCAAGTCGATCATGGCGGACACCTCGTCGTATTTCGCGACGACCTCGACCTGCAGAACGACCGGCGCCTGCGGGGCCGGCATCGTCAACGCCTTCTACGCGGTCAAGGGCGCGCTGCGCCAGATGAGCCTGCAAAGCACGTCGGTCATCGAGTTCTACCACGCCGGACTCGATCATTATTTCATCAGCGCGGCGCCACTCGAAATCGCCGCCCTCGATTCGGGGAAATTTCCGGGCTGGGCGCGCACCGGGCTGTCGTTCAACGCCTACGCCCAGGCCAACACCGGCGCGAGTCCGGTGTGCCGCTTCTACATTCCGCCGCCCTACGGCAACTCCCACTATTTCTCCGCGTCGCCGCTCGAGTGCGGGCAGGTGCAGGTGAAGTTTCCGCAGTTCACGTACGAAGCGCCGAATGTCTTCTACATCGATCTGCCCGACACGAACACCGGGGCATGCCCTTCCGGCGACACGCCGGTGTACCGGCTCTACGACAATCGCGCCGACACCAACCATCGGTACACGACGAGCCTCGCGATCCGCAACCAGATGCTGGCAAAGGGTTACGTCCCGGAAGGCTACGGCCCGCAATCGGTCTCGATGTGCGCGGTCCAGTAGCGGATCCACCGGGGCAACGCCTGCGGCCGGGAGCCGCAGACCGCGCGGGGCCGGGCGCGCATCGACCCTGCAGCGGCGCATCGACTGACGGATCCGCGACACGGGCCGGCAGCCGCCGGCGCATGCGTGGCCGACGACGTCATTGCGATCCTCATCGGGTTTGCGCATGACCGCGCGCGAAATCGCACCGAGCGGTTCGCGGCACCGGTTGTTCGAAGCGGCCATTCTGGTCAAGGGGATCGACGGCGTCCTCGAAGTGACAGGCGCACTGCTCCTGCTGTTCTTTCCGCTGGACCGTCTGCACGAACTCGTCATGATGGCGACGACGCGCGAACTTTCGGTCGAGCCGCACGACTGGATCGCGAACATGGTGCGCACGGCCGCGGAACATCTGTCGGCCGACACCAAGCTCTTCGCCAGCGCCTATCTGCTGAGCCATGGCGCGGTCAAGATCTTCCTCGTCGACGCGCTTTGGCGGGAAAGGTTGTGGGCGTTTCCGGTTGCCCTCTGTTTCATGGCGACGTTCGTCGTCTATCAGGTGTACCGCTACACGCACACACTCGCGATTTCGCTGCTGGTGTTCGCGGCGATCGACATCGTCGTCATGTGGCTCGTCTGGGGCGAATATCGGGCGCGACTGAAGCTCGGGGCCACCGCATCGGGTCCCGCGTCGGGTCGCGGGCAATGAGCGGTGGTCGCCGCGGGGCGCCGCGACCGCGGGAACAAAAGCGGCCTGAACGGATCGCCGTTCGTCGCAGTCGCGCAAGGGCCTGTCAGCACGAATTGTTTGGCCGATTATTGGGGATGGGAAGGCGCGGGGCCGGTTCGCGTCGCGAGTACGGCCATGAGGTCCGGATACGGCACGCGAACGAAAAACGCTTCCTGATCGCCACGTGTCACGCGGTATCTCAACTCCGCCGTCGTTTCGACGCTCCAACCTCCGCCGGTGCCGGGTGCGGCAATCACGATCGATGCGCTGCACGCAAGCTGACCCCTGCTTTTATCCCATTCGATGAGTCGAGCGTTGCGTAGCGTCACCTTGGTCGCCTTCGAGGCCATGGCATTCCTTCGAGCATCGGTCGGCAGCGGAGCACTGTCGGAGATGATTCTGAGAACCTGGTCCCGCACGATCGAGGAGACGGTGTCCTGAATTTCCGCGGTTCCGCATTCAAGCCGGGGCTCGCCGCAGGCGCCGAGCAAGAGAAACATCAGCCATGGCGACATCCGCTGCGTCCGGTGTTCCGGTCTCCGAACTGCATTGGTCCGGAATCGGGAAGGCGCTTCCGCAACGTCGGAGTTCATGAAGGACTGATCTCCTCGAGGCTCGGCGGTCCGGCATCGCTGTCTCGACGCAGGGGCTGGACGCGGGGATCGCCTGCCTGCCCGACACTTCCGGAGCCGCCGGAAGTATCGTTTATCCTACGCCATCCTCCGCCTCCGAGATCGATGCAAGACGGGAGCGGGAAAGGTCGGGGAAAGGTAGCGCCTTGCGCCGACAGCCGAATGACCCGCACCGTCCGCGCCGAATCCTCGGGGGTGTGCGGTTGGAACCGTCCGTCCATGTTGTTGTCGAAGATTTTTGCCCCTCCGGTGGAGATTCCGTTGCTGCTCGAGACCCGTCTGAAGCTGACCGCCGCGTGCGTGCTGCTGATCGCACCGTTTCTGCCGCACATTCAAGCGCAGACGATCGACACCTCCGTCGCCGCCGGCACCGCGCGCGTGATCGTCAAGCTCAAGTCCACCTCGCCCTTGCTGCGCGAACAGGCGCTGTCCGTCACCGCGCATGCCACCACTCGCGCACAGGCGCTCGGGCAGCGCTTAGGGCTGACGATGCGTGCCGGCGCGGCCGTGGCCGATCGCTCACAGGTGGTTTTCGCCGACGGCATCACCTCGGCCGAACTCGCGCGGAGGCTGTCGCAGCAGGGCGATGTCGAATATGCGGTGCCCGACCAGCGCCGGCGCCTCTTCGCAGACCCCAACGATCCGCTCTATGCCGATGGCGTGCCCGGCAATGGTCCAGCCGTGGGCCAGTGGTATCTGCGTGCACCTACCGATACCGTGCGCTCGTCTATCGACATCGAGCCGGCCTGGGCGCTGACCACCGGCAGCCCGGCAGTGGTGGTGGCAGTGCTCGACACGGGTTTGCGCTTCGAGCATCCGGACCTGCTGGCGGTGGCAGCAGGCGGTAACCTGCTGCCTGGTTACGACATGATCAGCGATGTCGCGACGGCGAATGACGGCGACGGCCGCGATGCCGACGCCTCCGACCCGGGAGACTGGGTGACGCAAGTCGAGATCTCAGACGTCATGAGCCCACTTTATCAGTGCGCGGATTCCCCCGAGGACAGCTCCTGGCACGGCACACAGGTCTCGGGACTGATCGCCGCGCTGACGGACAACGGTATCGGCATGGCGAGCGTCGCGCGCAACGTGCGCGTGCTGCCGGTGCGTGTGCTCGGCAAGTGTGGCGGCTACGACTCCGACATCATCGCCGGCATGCGCTGGGCCGCGGGTCTGCCGGTGCCGGACGTCCCGGCCAACCCGAATCGGGCACAGGTCATCAACATGAGCCTGGGCGGAGAGGGGACGTGCACCGCCGCCTATGTGGATGCCGTGTCCGAGATCAACGCCGCCGGTACGGTGATCGTGGCCGCGGCGGGCAATTCCGCCGGCCATGCCGTCGGCGTACCGGCCAGTTGCGTCGGCGTAATCGCCGTGGCGGCATTGCGGCACGTCGGCACCAAGGTCGGCTTCTCCGACTTGGGGCCCGACGTCGCGATCAGCGCGCCCGGCGGCAACTGCGTCAACACGACGGCCAACTCCCCTTGCCTGTACCCGATTCTGACGACGGCCGACTCCGGCGCCACGGTGGCAGTCGGCCCGATCTACACCGACAGCTTCCATCCGTCGCTCGGCACCAGCTTCTCGACGCCGCTGGTGGCCGGCACCGTAGCGTTGATGCTTTCGGCGCAGCCGACGCTCACGCCCGCGCAGATTCTGCGGGCGCTGCAGGCGGCGGCGAGACCGTTTCCGATCATGGTCGACAACGGCGTCGAGACACCGGTCCCCCAGTGCATGGCGCCGCAGTACGACAGCACCGGCAATCCGGTCGACCAATTGGAGTGCCAGTGCACGACGGACACCTGCGGCGCGGGCATGCTCGACGCGGGCGCCGCCGTGGCGGCCGCGAAGCTCGGGTTCGCGACCTCCCCCGTCGTCGAATATTATTGGCCGGCGCGGGATCATTATTTCATCACTGCAAATCCGGTCGAAATCGCCGCGCTGGATGCGGCCCCGCCCGGCGGATGGACGCGCACCGGGCAGACGTTCGGCGCATTCGCACAATCGTCCGCCGGATCAAGCGCGGTCTGCCGCTTTTATATCCCGCCGGTCTACGGTGACTCGCACTACTTTTCCGCGTCGCCGGCGGAATGCGCCGCGGTTCGGATCAAGTACCCGATGTTCACCTTCGAAGCGCCCAACGCTTTCTACGTCGACCTGCCGGACGCCAACAGCGGCGCATGCCCGGCCGGCGACGTCCCGGTTTATCGACTTTGGGACGGTCGTGCGGACACCAATCATCGATACACGACCAGCCTGACCATACGAAACCTGATGCTTGCGAAAAGGTATGTGCCCGAGGGCTATGGACCCAATCTCGTATCGATGTGCTCACCGCAATGACGCGTAACCGCTTCGCACTTTCGATGGCCGGGCAAATGAGCGGGCGATCGATCGGGCCCTTGATGACGGATTATTTTGCTGGGCGGATGACGCGAGTCCGATGATGCCTCTTCTCAGCGCGCGCCTGCGCTATGGCGCCGCCGCACAGATTTTTCATTGGCTCACGGCCATCCTCGTCGTCGCCGCCTATATCCTGAGCCCGGGCGGCTCCGAGCAACGCGTGTATTCGTCCGCGGCCGACTTCAATCGGCAGACGCACGAAACCTTGGGAACATGCGTGTTCGCCCTCACGCTGCTCAGGCTGTTGTGGCGCTCGATCGACAGGACCCCGGAAGATCCGCCGATGAAACCGTGGATGATGCGTTCGGCAAAAATCGTTCGCGTCGCGCTGTATGGTCTGCTGATTGCGATACCCGTCGCCGCGACAATGGGCGCCTTTCTGGAAGCGCACCCGCTTACGCTCTGGGCCATTGGCAATATCGGCCCGATGTTCTCGCCGAGGCATGACGTCGGGCAAACGGTGGCAGAGATTCACACGACGCTGGGGAACGTCATACTCTGGGCAGCCGGGCTGCATGCAGTCGCCGCGCTGTAGCACCACTTATTTCTGCGCGATGGCGTCCTGATCTCGATGCTGCCTGGTCGCTGACCGTTCACCAGCCCGACGGCGTTCGTCACAATGTGCGTCGCAACAAGGCGACGACGACGAAGTCAGACAAACTCCAACCTGGCCTTCGCCAATACCTGCGGGGAAACTTCGCGGAGGGGCACTCAGTACCTTGCTGGTACAGAACGACCCTTCCGCCCTACGATGTCGCGTGCTTAGCGCCGAGCAGGATTGTCTGGCGCACGGTCAACGGCGTTGGGAACACCGTCGCCATCGCGATCCCATTTGTTCCAGTGCCCGCGTTCCAGTTGCCATCGGTTATCCCGTTGGGTCCAAGCAGGTTGAGCCAAGCGGAAGCCTGCCCGTTCACGCTCCCAGTGCCCGGCTTGCCATACGTGACGTTTACCCTTCGCGTTCCAATATCCCGACGACCACACATAGCCACGACGTGGCGCAGGGATCGCTTCATAGCGAACCGGCGGCGGCGCAATGTTGAAATAGACTCCGACTTCGGCGCTCGCCGTCGTGGGTACGGAAATACCCCCAAGCGATGCTGCACACAATCCAACAAGCAATGACTTGCGGAACCTCATACCTTTCTCCTTCGTGACGACCGACCACCTGCCGCTGGCAATCCGTACGTTGAATCCGTACTTGCAAGAACGGTTGACGATATTCGGGAATATCGCCGTAGTCTGTTCGCCACCGCACAAAGCGAAATAGAGCCTGATCACTCGCGCTAACCCTATGTGGTTGCCGGGCGCCCCAATATTCATCGGCGCAGCGGGAATGCGCTGCCGTGGGTTGCCACCTGCAAACAACCGTTGACCGGCACGCCCGAACCGCAAATACTCAGGCGCACGGGATCGAATCACCAATCCGTTGCAAGCGAGTCGCGACAGGAATTTCCGATATGAAGTGTTCAGCAATTCATCTGAACGGGCAGGTCAGACTCGTCGAATTGATCCATGAAACAAATCAGGCTGCCAGATCCGGCGCGGAACGCCTGGACAACGCATCCGGCATCGCCGTCATAGTGACGCGGCGAGTGGCGCCGACCGGACAGTGATCGCGATGAGCGCTACAGCCACGTTTCGCCGGCAACCTTGCGGCGATTCCTCTGCCAAAAAAGGATCCGACGAATGAACGACGATACCAAAGCCTGCCCGGTCTGCGGCGAAACCATCAAGGCCGCGGCCATCAAGTGCCGTTTCTGCAACACCGATCTGGCGGCTTTCGCCGCGGCGCGCGAGGCCGAGGTGGAAAAGTCGTTGTTCACCGGCCATCCCGCCGTCATTTATAGCGTCTGGCAGTGGATCATCGTCGTGCTGACGCTTGGCATCGCCCTGGTCTTCTACTGGCTAAAAAGCCTCGCGACGACCTATGAGGTCACCTCGCAGCGCGTGAGGATAGAGCGCGGCATTCTGTCGAAAATCAAGGACAGCATCGAGCTGTTCCGCATTGATCACTTCGATCTGCACAAGCCGCTGGGAATGAGGCTTGCGGGCTACTGCCTGCTGCATCTGCGGTCATCGGACGCCAGTTTTGAAACCGTGATCCTCTACGGCATCCCGAATCTGGAGCAGCTTGCCGATACGCTGCGCGAGTGCTCGCTGCGCGAGCGCACCAGACGGCGTGTGACGACTTTCGTGCAGGCGTAACGGCGCATCCCAATTCCAGGGGGAGCGTTCAGGGACGCACGCCGAACGCGCTGTCTCGTCAGAGGCGAGACGCCGCGCGGATGACTCCGCGATCCACCCGGGCGGCTCGGTCTTTGGCAGCTGTCGAACACCTCAACCGTTGCGTATGTGCGGCATCGTACAGACCGTTCGCGTCGCGGGGGCCAAATTGCGAAGATGGATCGGTCAGTCATCGGTTCTCGAGTTCTATCGGCTGTTGCGCATCTTGATTCGCAATGTTCCGGTCGACCGGCGAGCACATCGGCGAGTTTTCCGTTCATCCGTACAACTGCATATAAGGAGTTCTCAATGTATGTCGACAGGATTTCCAGACAAGCGTGGCTGCCGCTCGGCGCGGCGTTGATCTTTGCAATATCTGCAGTTGGCTCGTATTCGAGCATCGCCGCAGCAGCGGACATCAAGGTGACACTGGCCGGCGATCAGGAAGTGCCGCCGGTCAAGAGTGGCGGGACCGGCACCGGAATGATCACCATCGGTGCCGACAAATCGGTTAGCGGAAGTGTGACGACCACCGGCATTCTCGGAACGGCAGCGCACATCCACGAAGGGGCAATCGCCACCAACGGACCTGTGATCATCCCGCTCACGAAGACTGGAGACACGTATGCGGTTTCCGCGGGCGCGAAACTCACGGACGCGCAATTTGCGAGCTTCCAGGCGGGGAAGCTATACGTCAACGTCCACACCACGGCGAATCCCGGCGGTGAAATGCGCGCACAACTGAAGCCCTGACCTCGGGTGTTGGTCGAGCAAGTCCGGCCGATGTCGCGAAGTCGCGCGCGCCGGCTCCTGGAACCGAAAAGGAAAATCAAATGAGTGGCACCGACACGATCGAAAAAGCACCCCTCCATGTTCTGCCGCCCCTGCCGTACGCGGAAAGTGCGCTGGATCCCGTAATCTCCGCCAATACGCTTGGGTTTCACTATGGAAAACACCACAAGGGGTACGTCGATACCCTGAACAAGCTGATCGCCGGCACCGAGCTTGCAAAACTCTTGTTGGAGAAATTGATCGCCGAAACCGCCGGCAAAGCCGACAAGGTCGCAATCTTCAACAATGCGGCACAGACGTGGAATCACACCTTCTATTGGCGCAGCTTGCGACCGAAGGGCGGCGGTGAGCCTCCCGCGGCATTGAAGCAAAGGATCGAGGCCTCATTCGGCAGTCTGGATGCGTGCAAGAAGGAGCTGGCGGCGGCGGCGACGACCGAATTCGGCAGCGGCTGGGCTTGGCTGGTGCTGGAAGCCGACAAGCTGAAGGTGGTCAAGACCGATAATGCGGAGACATCTCTGACGAAGGGCGTGAAGCCGCTGTTGACCATCGACGTGTGGGAACACGCTTACTATCTGGATTATCAGAACCGCCGCGCGGACTACGTGAACGCCGTGCTCGACAAACTGATCAATTGGGGCTTTGCCGCCGACAATCTCGGCTAGTTTTTCGCAGCGCAGCAACTCGCGGAGCGGTCATGATGAAGAAGGCATGGGCAGTCTGGAAGGGCGGCATCAAGGACGGTGGTGGCACCATTTCCACCGAGACGGGTATCCTCAAGGAGGCGCCTTATGGATTCAAGGCGCGCTTCGAGAACGGCAAGGGTACCAATCCGGAAGAGTTGATCGGCGCCGCGCATGCCGGCTGCTTCTCGATGGCGCTCTCTCTGATGCTTGGCGAGGCGGGGTTGACGCCGGAGAAAATCGAAACGCATGCCGATGTTACGCTGGAAAAGGTCGGCGCGAGCTACGAGATCACCGCAAGCCACCTTACTGTCTTCGCAAAAATTCCGGGAACGGACAACGCGCATTTCCAGGAGATCGCGAACAAGGCGAAGACCGGGTGTCCGGTGTCGAAGCTGCTGAAGGCACAGATCACGATGGATGCCAAGTTGGAGGCATGATGGGCCGCGTCGGAGCAGCCTGCCGGACCTAACGGCCAGCGGAGGCAACCATGATTCAGATTCGCAAGGGCCAGGCACCGGCCCCGCTTGGGCGTGCGGAGTTCAGTGTCCGCTTTCGTGCCTCCTTCATCGATCCGGCGTTCCGTCCCGAAGATCAGTCCATTGCGCGCCTCGAAGAGATCGCCTGGCAGGCCTATACCGAGGGCCGCAAGGCCCCTCTCACGCAGAAGGCGGGCCCGGGGTATGTCGATCCGGACTACGACTTGTCAACAGAGTGGGTTGCCACGAAGCAGCGCATCGACGACACGCAACTGCGCTGGGCCGACCCGGCGAGTCCGTCTCGCGTGTTGCTTATCTGCGGCTCGGCGCGAAACGATGGCACATGCCGGGCGAAATGTCCAAGACCTTCCGGCTGTTGGGGATCGCTCGTGAAATTCTGGAGCGCGCCGACATAGAGGCCGATGTGCTGGACCTGAGCTTGCTCACCTCCGAATACGGCCGGAATATCCATCCCTGCAAGGGCTGCGTGTCGACGGCGATGCCGCTGTGCCACTGGCCGTGCAGTTGCTACCCCAATCACTCGCTCAACCAGACCAACGACTGGATGTCCGAGATCTACGAACGCTGGACCGCCGCCCATGCGGTGATCATCGTCTCACCCGTGTATTGGTATCAAAGCCCCAGCCCCTTGAAGCTGATGATCGACCGTCTGGTGTGCGCCGATGGGGGCAACCCCGATCCCACCTCGACGTCGGGCAAGAAGGCCGGCAAGGCGAAAGAACTCGAGATGGCTGGATGGGACTACCCTCAGCATCTCGCAGGGCGCGCGTACGGGCTGATCGTCCACGGTGATGTGGCCGGTATCGAAGACTCGCGCCGTGCCCTGTCCGACTGGCTCGACTGGATGGGATTCGTCGACGCGGGTGCGCAGGCGCGATTGGACCGCTACATCGGCTACTACGAGCCCTATGCGACCAGTCACGACGCGCTGGACCGGGATGAACCCGTGCAAGAAGAAGCGCGCAATGTGGCACGCGCGGTGGCGAAGGCGGTGGTCGAGTTGCGTGCCGGCCGGCTCCAGGCGGTGCAGCCCAGTCTGTCGCGTCCGCGGCCAAAGTAAGCAGCCTCGGCGATGGCGCCCGCTGTCTCGCTGCGCGGCAAAGGTCATTGCCTGGCTTGTTTGCGGCATCGCACAGACCGCCGACCGATCGGCGTGCATCACGAAAAGGTCACGTCTGCATACCTTCCTCAACCTCTCGGAGACAGGCATCATTCATTTTCGCGCTGCTCTCGGTCGGTCATTCGCACGGCCTCTCGTCATGGCCGGGCTGCCAAGACGAAAAGGGGCGTCGCGATCCTCGGTCGCAAGACATCGTGGTTTTGTGAGCCAGCGCACATTCGCGCCGGACCATTTCGCAAAACATATCATTGTGGTCGGCAGCAAGGCGGCGCCACGAGATCCCCTTGGCACCGTCGCCATTCCATCGCGTGTCGATCGCGATTCCCTTTTGCAATCGCAGTATCGAGGAGCCTCACATGTTTGATTGGATGCAAGGCCATGGGCCGATCCCGGCGAGCGTCGACACCTCGAAGAATGATTGCCTCTTGGGAGTGAAGAGCTTGATTGCAAACAGTGTCTACGACGCTGAGGGCAACTTTGTCGGCAAGCTCGAGGAAATCGTCATCGATACGCGTACCGGCTGTGTCCGACATGCTGACCTGCCTGGGTGTTTTCGTACCGGCTGAAATTTGGAAGAATGGCTCCTTGGGACAGCGAGGGGCACATGCGAAAGAGTCGTTACAACGAGC
>JAAFGU010000376.1 GCA_010365205.1 Aromatoleum sp.
CGTCAGCGTCAGCGCAGCGACGGCGAGCCGTCCCGCGACGCCGGGCCGCCGCATCGCGGGTCGCGTCATCGGGCGCGCGAACGATCAGCCTGCGGCGAGGGCAGGCTGCTGCGCCTGCGCCAGTTGCTGCTGATAGAGCGCCTCGAAATTGATCGGCGCGAGATGCACCGGCGGGAAACCCGCCCGGCCGACGGCATCGGCGAGCGTTTCTCGGATGTAGGGGAACAGCACCGTCGGGCAGTTGATCGCGATGACCGGCTGCAGCTGTTCGGGCGGCACGCCGCGGATGGTGAATATTCCCGCTTGTGCGGCCTCGACGAGGAACAGTGTCCTGTCGCCCACCTTCGCCGTCAACGTGACCGTCAGCACGCACTCGTAGACATCCGGTTCGATCTGCTCGCCGCGCGTGCGCAGCCCGACCTCGATCTGCGGCGTTTCCTTCGTCATGAACGACTGCGGGGCGCCCGGGTTCTCGAGCGACAGATCCTTGACGTAGACCTTCTCGATGGAAAAGGCGGGGGAGGCGCCGGTGTCGGCGGTGCCGGGATAGGGGGGCAACTCGGCCATCATGCATTCCTTCGGAGAAAAACTGATGATTTTACGCTAGCCGGCGGCATGCCGGCCATCCCTCAGCGCGTTTCGTCCGACAGCAACGGTGCCAGCTCGCCCGCGCGGTCCAGCGCGACCAGCTCGTCGTAGCCGCCGACGTGCACCGCGCCGATGTAGATCTGCGGCACCGTGCGCCGGCCAGTTTTTGCCACCATCGCCTCGCGCAGACCGGGCTCGAGGTCGACCCGCACCTTGGTGATCTCGGCCACCCCCCTTGCCTTCAGCAGGCGCTCGGCGTGCACGCAGTAGGGGCAGAAGGCGGTCGCGTACATGGTGATCGTGGGCATGGGCAGGTCACCGTTGCGTGGGCAGACCGGCGTCCTTCCAGGCGCGATACCCGCCCTGCAGGTGGTAGACGTCCTTGAAGCCGAGCCGCGCCAGCGCACCCCCGGCCGTCCGGCTGCGGTTGCCCGACGCACAGTAGGCGACCACCGGCCGCGCCGCGTGTTTCGCGAGCTCCTGCCCGCGGCTCGCGAGTTGCGACAGCGGGATGTGCACTGCGTTCGGCAGATGGCCACCTTCGTATTCCGCCGTCTCGCGAACATCGAGCAGCAGCGCGTTTTCGCGATTGATGAGCTGGGTCGCGTGGAGATTTCCGACTTCTTTCCCGGGCGAGAGCCGCCGCTGCACTAGCGGCCACACCAGCATCGCGGCGGATAGAAGCATCACGAGAATCAGAAGCCAGTTGGTCTGGATGAATTGCATGGGCATGGGAGTCAGCGCCGCCGGAAAAGGTAAAATGATAACGTACTGTCACTGCCTCGCCGGGCGCCGGCCGCCCGCCGCAGTTCGTTCCAGCACCGAAAGACGATGAATTCCCCCGTCCGCCCCCAGGTTCGTCCGGTCGTGCTGCTCATTCTCGACGGCTTCGGCTGGCGCGGCCCTGCACCGGACAACGCGATCGCCCGGGCGCGAAAACCCAATTGGGACCGCCTGCTCGCGACCTGCCCGCACGCGACAATCGACGCCTCCGAACTTCACGTCGGCCTGCCCGAAGGCCAGATGGGCAATTCCGAAGTCGGCCATCTCAACATCGGCGCCGGTCGCGTCGTCTACCAGGACTTCACCCGGATCGACCATGCGATCGCGACCGGCGAATTCGCGCGGAACCCGACACTGCTCGACGCCGTCGCAACGGCGAAGGCGAACAAGTCCACGCTGCACGTGTTGGGACTGCTCTCCCCCGGCGGCGTCCACAGCCACGAGCGGCAGATCGCCGCGATGGTCGCGCTGGCCGCCGGCGGCGGCGCGACGCGCGTGTTCGTCCACGCGTTTCTCGACGGACGCGATACGCCGCCGAAGAGCGCAGCAGCGTCGCTCGCGTACATGGCCGACGTCTGCGCGCAGCACCCCGGTGCGCGCATCGCGTCGATCGTGGGCCGCTACTACGCGATGGACCGCGACAACCGGTGGGACCGGGTGCGAACGGCGTACGACCTCCTTGTCGACGGCCGGGCGTCCTGTTCGGCCGCTACGCCCGTGGCGGGACTGGCCGCCGCTTACGCCCGCGGCGAGGCCGACGAATTCGTCAAGGCCACCGCGATCCTCGACGCTTCAGGCAAGCCCGCGACGATGGAAGACGGCGACGTCGTCGTGTTCATGAACTTCCGCGCCGACCGCGCGCGCGAACTGACGCGCGCCCTCACCGTCGCCGGCTTCGACGGTTTCCCGCGCACCCGCGTGCCGAAGCTCGCGCGCTACGTGTGCCTCACCCATTACGGCGACGAGTTCGCGCACCTGGGCGTGGCGTTCGGCGCGCAGTCCGTCGCCAATGGTCTGGGTGAGTATGTCTCCGGGCTCGGACTCGCCCAATTGCGGATCGCCGAAACCGAAAAATACGCGCACGTCACCTATTTTTTCAGCGGCGGCGTCGAGGCGGAATATCCGGGCGAAGACCGGACCCTCGTCCCGTCGCCGAAGGTCGCCACGTACGACCTTAAACCCGAGATGAGCGCAGTCGAGGTGACGGACAAGCTCGTCGCCGCGATCATCGGTGACCGGTACGACATCATCATCTGCAACTATGCGAACGGCGACATGGTCGGCCACACCGGCAACCTCGACGCGGCGACCAAGGCGATCGAGGCGCTCGATGTGTGCATCGGGCGCGTGGTCGACGCCGCCCGCTCGGTCGGCGGCGAAGTGCTGATCACCGCCGACCACGGCAATGCCGAGAAGATGCACGACGACCAGACCGGGCAACCGCACACCGCGCATACGCTGAACGTCGTGCCTTGCGTCTATGTCGGCCGTGCGGCCACGCTGCGCGATGGCGGCGCGCTGCAGGACATCGCGCCGACGCTGCTCGCGATGATGGGCCTGCCACCGCCGCGCGAAATGACCGGCCGCTCGCTCGTCACATTTGCCTGAGCGCCTGCTGGACCCTTGGGTCGCCCGGCGCCGCGGGCGACCGATGCCGCGGCCTGCG
>JAAFGU010000377.1 GCA_010365205.1 Aromatoleum sp.
TGGCTAACGCGGTGTTCGACGCCGTCGGCGCGCGGCTCACGGCGGTGCCGTTCACTCGCGAGCGGGTGCGGGCTGCGCTCGGCTGACCGCGGCCGGCATCAGCGCTTCGCGGTTGGGCGCGCAGGAGCGGTGACGCCCAGCTGATCGACGAGGAACGCATACACGTCGGTCAATTCCTCGATGACCGTCGACAACGCGGTGCCGACGCCGTGACCGGCGGTCGCTTCGGTCCGCAGCAGGATCGGATTCGCCGCCGCCGTTGCCGTCTGCAGCCGCGCGACCATTTTCCGCGATTCGTACGGCGCGACGCGCCCATCGTTGTCGCCGGCGGTGAACAGCGCCGCCGGGTACGCGGCGCCGTCCTTGACGCTGGCGAACGGCGAGTAGGCCAAGAGCGCGCGGAACTGCTCCGGGTTCTTGACGGAGCCGAACTCCGTCACGTTGAACGCGCCGTTCGGCTGCGTCTCCCAGCGCAGCGCGTCGTAGATGCCGACCTGGCTCACGACCGCGCGGACGAGCTCCGGATGCTGCGTCAGCGTCGCGCCCATCAGCAGGCCGCCGTTGCTCCCGCCCAGGATGGCGAGCTTCGCCGCGCTGGTGTATTGGCGGTCGATCAGCCAGCGCGCGCAGGCCGCGAAATCATCGAACACGTTCTGCTTTTTCGTCAGGTTGCCCGCGAGATGCCAGGGCTCGCCGAACTCGCCACCGCCGCGTACGTTGGCCACGACGAACACGCCGCCGTAGTCGAGCCACAGCCGGCGCAGCGACGAGAAATACGGTCCCATGCTGAGGCCGTAGCCGCCGTAGCCGTAAAGGATCGTCGGATGGCTGCCGTCGAGCTTCAGGCCCTTGCGGTGGACGATGTTCACCGGCACCCGCGTGCCGTCCTTCGAGACGGCGAAATCGCGGACGACCGTCGCGTCGTCGAGCGAGAACCCGTAGCGGCCGTCGAGTTCGGTGCGCGCGAGGCGATTCGACTTCGCCGCGTAGTGGTATACCGTACCGGGCGAGACGTAGCTCATCGTGTGGACGAGTACGTCGTCGCCGTCGAGACGCGCCGCGATGCGGATCTCGGAAACCGGTTCGGCCGGGAGTTCGCCCAAGGGCTTGCCGTCGAGCGCGAACATGCGCGCCGCCGTCGGTCCTCCGGCGCGGTACGTCACGTACAGCCGCGAACGCATCGGGACCACATGCTCGGCGACGAACGCCGTTTCCGGCACCACGACGCGCGCGTTTTTCAACGACGGCGCCGCCAGCGGAATGGCGATGATGCGACCGAGCGGCGCGTCTTTGACCGTCATCGCGTACAGATGGCCGTCGTCGCCGATCGCTGCCTGCTTGACGCCGTCGGTGAAACCGGCGACCTCGGTCCAGCCCCCGCGCGGATCGCGGAGGTGGAACGCGATCTCTCCGCCGTCGCCATTGTGAACGGCCGCGAGCAGATAGCGTCCGTCGCGTCCTCCGTCCAGCAGAATCTCGGCGATGCGCGGGAAATCCTTGCCGATGACATAGCGGTCGGAAGCGGGCGGCGTGCCCAGCGCGTGAAACCACAGCTGCTGGTAGAAATGCCGGTCCTCGGCGGGGCGCTCGTCGCCCTGCGGGTAGCGCGTGTAGTAGAAACCGCGGTTGTCGGCCGCCCATTCGACGCTGCCGCCCGCCGTCGGGTACGTCACGCCTTGGACGACGTCCGGCAGCCGCTTGCCGGTGGCGACTTGGTAGACGTAGGCGGTGCCTTCCTCGCTGCCGTTCTCCGACAGCGAGATGACGACATGCCGTCCGTCGTACGACGCGCGATAGAAGTCGATCGTCGTCCGGCCATTCGGGTCGAGCACCGCCGGGTCGAGTATCACACGTTCGCCCGCGATGTTCGCGTCCGGCGGCAGCGCCACCAGCACCGGCTGGTTTTTCGGCGGCTGGTCCTTCAGCGCGAACAACGCGCGGCGGAACTGGAAACCGAAGCGCTGCGTGGGCTTGGTGTGCAGCAGCTCGGTGATGCGCTCCGCGATCGCCGGCCGTTGCGCGATTCCATCCAGATAGCGGCGGGTGTAGGCGTTCTGCGCGCCGACCCAGGCCTTCACCTCCGGCGCCTGGTCATCCTCCAGCCAGCGGTAGTCGTCGACGACGGCCACGCCGTGGTAGGCGTCGGTGACCGGCCTTTTCACCGTCGCCGGGTAGGGCGCCGCGGCCGCAGCGAGTTCTGGAAAGAGCACGGGAATCATCGCGGCAACGAAAAGAAAGGCGCCGGCAGGGCGCGTGGCGAGCAGGGCTTTGAGCACGGGATTCTCATGTGAGGACGATCGGAGCCGGGGGTAGCCGCGCATTGTACGTAGCCCGGCGGATCCTGTCGCCGGCCGGCGCTGCCGGACCCGGCCGCGTCGGCGATAATGCCGCTTCCCGCGCGGGCGCCGCGCGATTGACCATGCCGCCGCCGTCGAGGTCGTCGCCGATGAATATCCTTGCTGCCGCCACCCGCCATCGCCTGCGCGGTGCTGCTGACGTTTTCCAACCTGTTCCGCGACTGAACGAAACTGAGCGCAACTGAGCCCGACTGAACGCCACTGAACGCCACTGAACGCCACTGAGCGCCACTGAGCGCCACTGAGCGCCACCGAGCGCCACCGAGCGCCACTGAGCGCGACCGCATGCCTTTCTTCCGACTCTATTTCGCATTCGCCGGCGGCTATCTGCTGTCCTATCTCTTCCGGACGGTGAACGCGGTCATCTCGCCCGAGTTGACGCGCGAACTCGCGCTCGGCCCGGGGGCTCTCGGGCTGATGACCAGCGCGTACTTCGTCGCGTTCGCGGCCATGCAGATTCCGGCCGGCATGCTCCTCGACCGCTACGGCCCCCGGCGCGTCGAACCGGTGCTGTTGCTGATCGCGGCCAGCGGCGCGCTGGCCTTCGCGTTCGCCGACGGCGAGGCGACGCTGCTCGCGGCGCGCGCGCTGATCGGGCTCGGCGTCGCCGTTTGCCTGATGGCGCCGATGAAGGCGATCGCGACGTGGTATCCGCCCGAGC
>JAAFGU010000378.1 GCA_010365205.1 Aromatoleum sp.
CGAGCCTCGCCGCTTACGGCATCGTGCTGTGGGCAATGACGCGCGCCCCGGTCGCCGCGGTGGCCGCGCTGCGCGAAACCTCGGTGCTCTTTGCCGCAGTTATCGGCGCGATATGGCTGAAGGAAGAACTGGGCCTGCGCCGCCTCGCCGGCGCGGCGACGGTCGTGCTCGGAGTCGCCGCCCTGAAACTTTAAACCGAACTGTAAACCGGGACGCACCACGTTTTAGTGTCGCGCAATCGCGGTACGTCCCGGCCCATGAGCCCGACAACCAAAACGTGGCCCGTCCCCTGATATGAAACCGCCAACCCATGCCCGGGTCGTCGTCGTCGGCGGCGGCATCGCCGGCGCGTCGACCGCCTATCATCTGACCAAGCTCGGCGTGCGCGACGTCGTGCTCCTCGAGCAGGGCAAGCTCACCTGCGGCACGACCTGGCATGCCGCTGGTCTCGTCGGGCAGACCCGCGCGACACGCAACGCCACGCGGATGAGCCGCTACGGGATCGAGCTCTACTCGACGCTGGAACAGGAGACGGGCCTTGCCACCGGCTGGAAGCAGTGCGGCAGCCTCAACGTCGCGAAGACGCGAGACCGGCTGACGCTGATGAAGCGGCAGATGGCGCGCGCGAAGAGCTTCGGCATCGAATTCGAATTCATTTCGCCCGCCGAGGTTTCGCGCTACGCGCCGATCCTGCGCACCGACGATCTCGCGGGCGCCGTCTGGATTCCCGGCGACGGCAAGGCGAACCCGACCGACCTGACGCAGTCGCTGGCCAAGGGCGCCCGGATGGGCGGCGCCGCGATCGTCGAAGGGGTGAAGGTCACCGGCATAACCCAGGACAAGCGACGCGTCACCGGCCTCGAATGGGCGACGAAGGACGACGCCGGCGCGATCGCCTGCGAGACGGTCGTAAACTGCGGTGGCCAGTGGGCGCGCGAGTTCGGGCGTCTTGCCGGCGTCAATGTTCCGCTGTATTCCGCAGAGCATTTCTACCTGGTGACCAAAACGATTCCGGGCGTCACGCCGGACCTGCCGGTGATTCGCGATCCCGACGGCTATCTCTACTACAAGGAGGAAGTCGGCGGCCTGGTGATGGGCGGCTTCGAGCCCGAAGCGAAACCGTGGAACGTCGCGAAGATCCCCGACGGGTTCGAGTTTCAGCTGCTGCCCGAGGACTGGGACCATTTCGAGATCCTGATGAAGAACGCGATCCACCGAACGCCCTGTCTCGAGACCGCCGAAGTCAAGCTGCTGCTGAACGGCCCCGAGAGTTTCACCGGCGACGGCAACTTCATTCTCGGCGAAGCGCCCGAACTCGCCGGCTATTTTGTCTGCGCCGGTTTCAACTCGGCCGGCATCGCCAATTCGGGCGGCGCCGGAAAGCTCGTCGCCGAATGGATCGTCGGCGGCGACGCGCCGCTCGATTTGTGGGACGTCGACATCCGCCGCTTCGCGCCGTTCCACGCCAACCGGCGTCACCTCGCCGACCGCACCGTCGAATCGCTCGGCCTCCACTATGCGATGCGCTGGCCGCGCGAGGAGCTCGTCACGGTGCGCCCGCTGCGGCGTTCGCCGCTCTACGACCGGCTGGCGGCCAAGGGCGCCGTGTTCGGCAGCAAGATGAACTGGGAGCGCGCGAATTACTTCCTGCCGCCGGGCGTCCCGGCGCCGCCGTACACGCTGGGCACGCCGGAATGGCTGCCGTACGTGCTCGACGAGCAGCGCGCCTGCCGCGAGGACGCCGTCGTGTTCGACCAGACGTCGTTCTCCAAATTCGTGCTGAAGGGACGCGACGCGCTGCCCGTGCTGCAGCGCCTGTGCGCCAACGAAATCGACGTCGCGCCGGGCCGCATGGTCTACACGCCGATGCTGAACGAGCGCGGCGGCTTCGAGTCCGATCTCACCGTGATTCGGCAGGGCGCCGACGAGTTCTTCATCATCACCGGCTCGGCCCAGACCACGCGCGACTACGCCTGGATCGAGCGCCACATCGCCGGCGGCGAACACGCGTCGCTCGTCGACGTGAGCAGCGGCTATTCGGTGATCTCGGTGATGGGGCCGAAGGCCGAGGCGCTGCTGTCGCGGCTGTCGGACGACGATCTGTCGAAAGCGGGGATGCCGTTTTCGACGACCAAGGAAATCGACGTCGGTCACGCGCGCGTTCGCGCGGCGCGAATGAGCTACGTCGGCGGTCCCGGCTACGAGCTTTATGTCTCAACCGACCAGTGCCTGACCTTGTACGAGGGGCTCTCTAACGCCGGCGCCGAATACGGACTTCGGGACGCGGGCTATTACACGATCGACGCGCTGCGAATCGAGGCCGGCCGCCGCGCCTGGGGGGCGGAGCTCTCGCCCGACGAAACCCCGTGGGAAGCCGGCCTCGCCCTCGCGGTGAAACTCCACAAGCCCTCGCCTTTCCTCGGTCGCGCCGCGCTGGTCGCGATACCGCCGGCCGAGATCCGAAAGCGCCTGGTCCAGTTCACGTTCGACGACACCGCCGCGTTTCCATGGGGCGGGGAACCGGTCCTGATGGACGGCCGAAATGTCGGCGAACTCACCTCCGCCGGGTACAGCCGCAAGTTCGGCCGTGCCGTCGCGATGGGTTACGCCCGCGCCGATGTTCCGTTGAGCGACGCCGTCATCCTCGGCGCCCGCTATCAGGTCGACATCGCGGGAGAGCTCTTCGCGGTGACGCCGCACCTGAAGCTCGCCTGACGCCCCGATCAGCCGCCGGCAGGTTTACGGCAGAACGCGCGCTTGGCGGCGGCGCTCAACCGCTTCAACGCGTATTCCGTCTTCGTCGCCTCGGAGCGGTCGGCGCACGCGACAACCTTGAGCAGCCGTTTGGGCGGATGCGAACGGGTGTAGCGCGCACCCTTGCCGAGCACGTGAGCCGCATAGCGCGCCTGGACGTCGACCGCGATCCCCGTGTAGATGCTGCCGTCGCGGCACTCGATCAGATAGACGTACCATGACATCGCCATCGATCTCTCCGGCGCGCGCTGGCGGTGCTAGGC
>JAAFGU010000379.1 GCA_010365205.1 Aromatoleum sp.
TCTGCGCGCGCCGCGCGCGCATCTCGTCGATCCGCGCGCCGGCGCAGTCGCCGTAGACGCCCGACGTCGAGATGTAGACGAATCGCCGTGGTATGCTTCGCGCCCGCGTCAGCGCCGCGATGAGCTTCTGCGTCCGCGGGTCGTCGCGTCCGTCCGAGGGCGGCGGCGCGAAGTGCAGCACAGCGAACGGCGCTGCGCGCAATCGCCGCAGCGTCTCGAGGCGGTCGAGGTCGCCGATGATGGGAACGATCCCGTGCGCGCGGAGTTTCGGAACGTCCTCGGCGCGGCGGATCAGTCCGTACAAGCGGACCTTCGGATGAAGCAGGTCGGCGGTGCGCAGCGCGACGTCGCCGCAGCCTATTAACAATACCCGGATCACGCTTTTGCCATCCGCGTCCCTTGCGCCCGCGCTGCCTATTCGGGGCGCCCGACCTCACCGACCGATCGCATTGCCTATGCCGTTCCAGATTACCATAAAGCCCAGCGACCATTCGTTCGTCTGCCCCGACGGCGACACGGTGCTGACCGCGGCGATGGCCGCCGATCTGATCCTGCCTTATGGCTGCCGCAACGGCGCCTGCGGCACCTGCAAGTCCCGGATTGTCGAGGGCGTCGTCGACTACGGCCCCCACCAGGCGGCTACGCTGACCGACGCCGAGAAAGCGCTTGGACTGGCACTTGTCTGCTGCGCGCGGCCGTTGTCCGACCTCGTGATCGAAGTGAAAGAGGTGCGGCGCGCCGGCGACATCCAGATCAGGCGGCTGCCCTGCCGCATCGAATCGATCGACAAGCCCGCGCCCGATGTCGCGATCGTGAAGATCAAGCTGCCGGCGAACGAGCGGCTCCAGTTTCTCGCCGGGCAATACGTCGACCTGCTGCTGAAGGACGGGCGCCGCCGAAGCTTCTCGCTGGCCACGCCCCCGCACGACGACGCGCTGCTGGAACTCCACGTCCGCCACGTCGCCGGCGGTTTTTTCAGCGATCAGCTCTTCACGCAATACAAGGGCCGCGAGATTCTGCGCTTCGAGGGACCGCTGGGCTCGTTCTTCCTGCGCGAGGGTTCCGACAAGCCGGTCCTGTTCGTCGCCGGCGGCACCGGCTTCGCGCCGATCAAGGGCATCATCGAGCATGCGCTGCATCACCGTCTCGAGGCGCGCCGCCCGATGGTGCTGTACTGGGGAGCGCGCGCCAAGCGCGATCTCTATCTGCCGGACCTCCCGGGCCGATGGCAGCAGGCGAGCCGCAATTTCACCTATATCCCGGTGTTGTCCGAGCCGGCGCCGGATGACGATTGGCCGGGACGCACCGGCTTCGTCCACCAGGCCGTGCTCGACGACTTCGACGATCTTTCGGGCTACCAGGTCTACGTCTGCGGCGGCCCGGCGATGGTCGACGCCGCACGCGAGGCGTTCATTGGAATACGCGGATTGCCGGCAGACGAGTTCTTCGCCGACAGCTTCACCTACGCCGCGCAGCCGGTCGCGGCCGGATAGCCGCGGAAAAATCGCCGCTGGCCTCGGCCGCGGGAAAGTCATCGACGGCCCTTACCCGACAGCACACTACCCGAGGATCGCCGCCAGTTCCTCGGGCGAGCGCCAATTGTGGCCGCAGACGTACCGCGCGAGCCGCCAGGGTCCGGCCGCAGGATCGACCGGTCCCGGGTCGACGGTGACCGCGCCGACGAAGCCGTAACGCATGCGCGCCGGAAAGTAGCGCTCCGTGAGGAACGCGTTGTAATGCCCGAACGGATAGGCGAATACCGCCTCGGCCCGACCGCCCGTCCGCTCCGCGATGTACGACTGTGCGCGCAGGATCTGCGCATCGGCATCGGCCCAGGTTTCGACACGCCGGAAATCGCCGCGCGCCTGCGCCGAGTGCGCGACCGTCGCCAGCGCCGGGTGCAGATGGTCCCAGCTGTGGTTCGCGATGCCGAGTAGCCCCGTGTCCGTGGCCGGCGCCCACCAGGTCTCCGACAGCGCACCGGCTTCGAGCCAGGTGTAGTCACGATCGAAGCTCGACTCCATCGCGGCACGCGCGGCGGGCGAGGCGATGACGAAGCTAGTTGCATGGAGGCCCGGTTGGGCCCCCGCGCCGCGGCGGTCGCGAAAGTCGCGCATCGCATTGAGAAAGCTGCGCTGCGGCCCGAACTCCGGATGGGCAAAATCCTCGACGTCGTACACCGGCCCGTCGTCGAACGTCAGCGCGACAAGCTTTTCGTCGCCATCGTCGCCGCCGGCGAGCGCAGCGATCAGATCGACCAGCGGCACGATGCGCCATCCGGATTCGGTGATGAGCTCGAGGTCCGCCGGGAATGCACGGTGATCGTTGCGCGCGTAGTCGGCGCCGACGACATGGTGCGCGTGGTAGCCGAGCAGGACCGCCTTCATCGGAACGCGCTGCGCGCTCAGCCCGGGGAATCGAGCTCGGCGAGCGCGAGCGTGAGCGCCGCGGCGAGGTGAGCACTCGCCTGGTCGTGACGTCCGAGCCGCGCGAAGAGCTCGCCCAGCGCCACGTGCGTCCGATATCCGCTGTCCAGCGCGAGACTCGCTTCGAGGTAGGTCTGCGCCTTGCCCCACAGCTGCTGGCGATGGCACAGCAGGCCCAGCGCGTACAGCAGCGCCGGATCCTGATGATGATCGACGAGCCATCGCTCCGCCTGCTCCAGTTGGCGCGTCGAATCCGGCGTCCTGCACTCCGCGTACCGCACGACGAGATCCGAGTCCCAGTGGCGCTCGAGGCTGCGCGCGAGAATCTCCGCGGCCTCGCGGTCGCCGCCCAGCGCCAGAAAGCCGCGGGCGCCTGCGCGCGCGATCTTGGGCAAGCGCTGCTCGGCATCCGACAACCGGCTCCAGTAGGCGCGCAAGCCCGCCGCGTCGTGGATGTGGGCGACGAGCGCTTCGGCGTGGGCGGCGGCGCGAACGTACTCGCCCTCCTGCGCGCCGTACACCTTGCGCTTGACCAGCTGGTCGGCCAGCGGGGGGATTTCCGCATAACGGCCCGCCGCCTGAAGCGCGCG
>JAAFGU010000016.1 GCA_010365205.1 Aromatoleum sp.
CGCGGCCGTGCCGAAGGTCGCCGGCATCGCCGCCAACCTGTGGACCGCCGCCGGCCCGTTCGCGAGTTTCGCCGGGCGGCTGCAGGCATTCCACGTCGACCGGGCGAACCCGAAGCGCCTGCTCGCCGGCGCGGCGACCGGCGGCCTCTGGAATAGCGAGGACCAGGGCCTGAGCTGGGCCCCCGTCGACGACTACCTGCCGTCGCTCGCGATCGCCGCAATTGCCGCCGACGCCGTCGATCCGGCGATCCTCTACGCTGCGACCAGCGAGTACCACTACACGGCGACGAAAGGTGTCGGCGTGCTGAAGTCGACCAACGGCGGCGTCACGTGGCAGCGGCTGCCCGCGACCGATCCGTCGGTGGCCACCCAGTTCGCGTACATAATGGCGCTCGCCGCGCATCCGGCGGCGGCCGGCGTGCTCATCGCCGGCACCTGGAGCGGCGTGTACCGCTCGGTCGACGGCGGCGCCAACTGGTCGCGCGTGTTCAACCCGCCGATGTTTGACGGGAAGTCGACGCCGGTGTTCGACGTCCGCTTCAGCCCGACCGACCCCAACCGCGTCGTCGCCAGCCTCGACGACGGCGCCATTGCGTACAGCGCTGACGCGGGCGCGACGTTCGTGCAGGTGCAGATCGTGCCCGCGCTGAGCCAGCGCGGCACCGCGCAGAGCAAGATCGCGTTTGCGCCGACGGTGCCCGGGACGCTCTTCGCATCGGTCGCCCGCAACGGCGGCGAGCTGTGGGGCTCGTGGGATTACGGCCAGTCGTGGCTGCAGATCAGCGCGCAGGCCACCGGCGCCGCCCTCGCGCAGAATGCGTTGTGGGTGGACCCGACCAATGCGAATCGCATTGTCGTCGGCGGCGTCGACCTCGTCCGCTCGGTTGACGGCGGACAGACATACGTCAAGATCAGCGATTGGACGAAGTGGCCGACCTCGGCGCACGCCGACCAGCACGCGATCGTAGAGGACCCGCGTTACGACGGCGCGTCCAACGCCAGCGTCTACTTCGCGAGCGACGCCGGCGTATATCGCGCCGACGTCACGACGGTTACGCCGACGGTCGGTTGGGCGAATCTCAACAGCGGCCTCAACGCGACGCAGTTCAAGAACGGCGCCGCGTCGACCGCTGCCGGCGGGATTTTTGTCGGCGGCACGCAGGACAACGGGACGCTGGTGCTGCAACGGGGGACCGACAACTGGTACAAGTGGTTCGGCGGCGACGGCGGCACGACGTGGATCGACCCGACGAATGCGCAGGTGTTCTACGGCGAGTACGTGTACGCGGCAGTGCAGCGGACGACCGATGGCGGCGCGACGCGCAACTTGGAATACATTTGCACCGGCATCACCGAGGCGCTGAAGCCCGGCCCCGGGGAATCCGAGTCATGCGGCCCCGGGACCACCGGCGAGGCGAACTTCTACGCGCCGACGGTGCTCGACCCGAATCAACCGGGACGGCTGTATGTCGGCGCAAAATCGCTGTGGGTCACTGATGACGCGCGCGCGTCGCCGCCGTTCTGGCGTACGGTGAAGACGGCGTCGGCGGTCGACAAGAATTACATCAGCGCGATCGCCGTTCAGCCCGGCGATGCGAACAACGTCTGGGTGGGCCACAACAACGGCGAGGTCTACGCCACGGCGAATGCGCTCGCGATCACGCCGACTTGGCGCGTGGTGACCGGTTTGCCGGCGCGCTACGTCGCCCGCATTGTGTTCGATCGGACGAACCGGGCCCGCATCTACATTGCGTTCGGCGGCTTCACCGCGAACAACCTGTGGCTCACCGGCAACGGCGGTGCGACGTGGGCCGCCATCGGCTCGGCGTTGCCGGCGGCGCCGATCTACGCGCTCGCGGTCGGCCTCACCGACGGACAGCTTCTCTACGCCGGCACCGAGGTCGGCGTCTTCGCCAGCGCCGACGGCGGCACGACGTGGTCGGCGTCCAACGAAGGTCCCGCCAACGTGCCCGTCGAGGACCTCGTCGTTCTGGACGACGGCACGATCGCCGCTGCCACCTACGGCCGCGGCCTCTACTACTCGGGCGGCACGCCCACGGGAACGGCGGTCGAGTACTACTGGGCGAGGCGCGACCACTATTTCATCAGCGCCGACCCGGTCGAGATCGCCGCGCTCGACCACTCGCCGCCGGGCGGCTGGGTGCGCACCGGCTACACGTTCAGGACCTACGCGGCGCCCGGCGCCGGCGCGAGCCCCGTGTGCCGTTTCTACATTCCGCCCGCGTACGGCGACTCGCATTATTTCAGCGCGTCGCCGGACGAGTGCGCGGCGGTGCGGGCGAAGTTTCCGATGTTCGTCTACGAAGCGCCGAACGTCTTCTACATCGGGCTGCCGAGCACGGTGACCGGCGCCTGCCCGCCCGGCCTCATCCCCGTCTACAGGCTCTGGGACAACCGCGCCGACACCAATCATCGCTACACATCGAGCAAGACGGTGCGCTCCGCCATGCTGGCAAAGGGCTACGTCGCCGAGGGTTACGGACCCGAGATCGTGTCGATGTGCGCGCCGCCGTAGCCGCCGGGCGCTATCGTAGAGCAAGCGCTCGCGGTCGAGTTCGCGTAGCCGTTCCAGGGTGAAGGGTGGCCGGGCGCAGTCCGCTCAGGGGACTTCCTTCGGTTGCCCCGCTCGGGGGCTTCCTCCGGTCGTACCGCAGCAGACATTCGCGCCCGGCGCGTTGGACAGCCTGCGACGGAAACGACTGCGGGCTTTGTGTTCACCTTGCGACGAAGCTGCGGGAGCCCTCGGCGTTCACTTCAAGAAAATTGTTGCGCGCGGCGGAAGCAGGTACGATTAGTTTGACGGAAACCCCGACGAGCCGAAATGGGGGCTTGGCTATCGCAGTTGCGCGACGTCCCGATGGTTGCTTCCGTAGATCCGACGTGGTCCCCATAGTCCGCGTGCATTCCCGGTTCGGACACAGGCCGCGACCGGACGCCGCACCAGGAGATTCCGCATGAACAAACTCCTTCCCCTGTTGATTGCTCTTGGTGTCGCGGTGTCGGCTTGCGAGAGCAAGGCTCCGTCGGCCGAAGCCACGATGGGCGATAAATGGGTTACGGTAGAGATCAGCAACGGCGTCATCGTGCCGGACCCGGATCCGATCCCCATTCCGCGAGGCGGTCACGTGATTCACTGGGTGATCGTCACCGACGGCTACACGTTCCCGGACGATGGGATTACGCTCAAGGACGGACCCAATTCCGCAATCACCCATGCCCACCCCGCCAATCAGGGGAAGATATTTCAGGTCAACGACAAGAACATCACGATCGAGGACATCCGATACTCGATCAAGGTGAACGGATCGCCGCCGGTGCCGACTCTGGATCCGACGATCAGGAATCAAGGATCGTAGTAGCGCGAGCCCCAGACGACCGAGGCCGAGACTGCTCTGACGTCGCGGACAGGGGTCGCCGCGCCGGCGGGATGTGCACTCCCGGGAACTGCGATTCTTGGCGCCGGACGCCCCGCGCATTATGCGGAGCGCCCGACAGCGACGGCAACGATCGCCGCGCGGATCGTGGAGCAAGCCGACCCCATGAAATTCTCCGGGCATCCGCAATCGCAACGGCGCCAGGGATTTGCGCGGCAAGGTGCTGGCTCGCGTCGCTCGTAGCGTGCCGGCCGGCCTTTGAAGACCGGCGAACGCGCCGCCACCGCTGAAGGGTCCTGCCCGTACCGCCACGCGTCCGGCGCGATGTCACCGCAGTCCGCCTGTGGCAGAATTCGCGCAATGGATGCAACCATCCCACCCGCCGCGCGGCAAGCGACACGTGCCGCCGCCGCCCCGCGCGCCGTCGCCGCGTGGCTATTCGTCTGCTGCGCGCTGGTGTTCGCGATGATCGTCGTCGGCGGCGTTACCCGGCTGACGCATTCGGGATTGTCGATCACCGAGTGGCAGCCGATTGTCGGCACGCTGCCGCCGTTGAGTGACATTCAGTGGCAGACCGCGTTCGCGAAGTACCAGGCGACGCCCGAGTACCAGCAGGTCAACAAGGGAATGCAGCTCGACGAGTTCAAGGGCATCTTCTGGTGGGAGTACTTCCATCGGCTGCTCGGCCGGCTGATCGGAATCGCATTCCTCGTTCCGCTGCTGTGGTTCGTCCTGCGGCGTAACGTTCCCCCCGGCCACGCGGGCAAGCTCGCCACGATTTTCGTGCTCGGCGGGTTGCAGGGCGCGATGGGTTGGTACATGGTGAAAAGCGGGCTCGTCGACGACCCGCGCGTGTCGCAGTTCCGCCTCACTGCGCATCTGGGGCTCGCGTTCGTGATCTTCGCCGCGATGTTCTGGATCGGCCTGTCGCTCGTCTTCCCGCAGTCTCGCGAGCGCGTCGCCGGGGAGCCGCACTCGCTGCGGCGTTTCGCGTACGCGGTGGGGGCGCTAGTGTTCGTCATGGTGCTGACCGGCGGCTTCGTCGCCGGCATTCGCGCCGGATTCGCGTACAACACATTTCCGCTGATGAACGGCGCCATCGTTCCGCCGGAACTGTTCATGCTGGAACCGTGGTGGCGGAATTTCTTCTGGAACATGGCGACGGTGCAGTTCGACCACCGCCTGATCGCGTGGGCGCTGGCGTTGATCGTTCCTGCGCTGTGGTGGAAATTGCGCTCGACGGCCGGCGTCCCGTCGCGGGCGCGTGTCGGCGGGCATATGCTCCTTGCGATCCTGGCGATTCAGGTGGCGCTGGGAATCGCGACGCTGCTGATGGCCGTGCCGCTGCCGCTTGCCGCCGCACACCAGGCCGGCGCCGTTCTCCTGTTCGCCGCGGCGCTCAATGTCGCGCACGCGTTGCGCCCGAGCGTTTACGACGCCGTCGGGGGTTGATCCCATGGTCGTTCGCGGGCCGCGACGTCGACGCCGACCGATCGGCACATCGACCTGCCGGCGTCGGATCCCGGGCTACACCCGAACGCCCGGCGCGCAGCGTCGCCACGCCCAGCGGGCGACATCTGTGCGAGACTGAACCGACTTTTTCGGTCCGGCCACTGTCTCCACGCCTGACCCGCTATCGTCAGGAACAACACGGCGACGCGGAACCAACCCGCGGGCTCGCCCGCGCTGGTCATCAATGAGAGGCAGCGCGTGAGGCGTCGAGATGTGCGTCTTCGCCGTCTGCGCCGGCCGCGCCGACCGCGCACTTCTCCAGCGCGAAGCGCAGTTCGCGGCGTTCCGGAAACAATCCGACCACCCGAAAATGCCGGTTGGAAATGAACCACGTCTCGTCGCGATCGTTGACGACGACGAAATAGCATTCGCTTGTTTCCGACGGACTGTACAGGCCCAGCACCCGGTAGGCGACGCGCTGCGCGAATCCGCTCGCCAATGGCAGCGGGTGCGGGCGCCCGGGAAACTGCTCGACCCTGACGTAAAGGCCGGGTTCGACGCAGATCACCTCTGCCTCCGGCCATGCATGCCAGGGCGCGTTCCGCGTTTCATCGTCGGCAATCGCAGGTCACGGAATGCGCCCGTATCATCCGAAATGCCGCCCGTATGCCGCCTGGTGAGCAGCGCTATAGGGGACGAGCCCGGGCGTCGACGAAACCAACCGCAATGCCGGAGGCTGCATCACGGCGTCCGCGGTGGACACCGCCGAATCGGTGCGCACCGGCTCGAAGAATCCCCGGTCCGGATCGACGATGGCCCGGATCGAGATCGTCGGCGCGCCGCAGCGTACGTCTCCGAAGATCCTCGCGAACGAAACGTCGGCAGCATCACGGCCGGTCCCGATCCGCAGCAGCCCCGTGGTCGGCGAGATGTCGGTAGGATCGAACAGGTACCAGCGGTCGCCCAGGTAGGCTTCGACATAGGCGTGGAAATCGACGGGCCCGAGCGCCGGATCGGCGCGGTAATCGATGCCGGTGACGAAGCGCGCCGGAATATTCAGTGCACGGCACAGCGCGATCATCAAATGCGCGAAATCGCGGCATGCGCCGCGCCGTTCGGTCAGCGTGTCCAGCGCAGTGGTACTCGCGTTGGAGGTGCCCGGAGCAAAGCGCGTCCGCTGCCGGATCCATTGGCGAACGGCCTCGACTCGCGCGTATCCGGTCGGCAAGTGACCCAATTCCCAGCACGCCACCGTGCTCATGCGGTCGGATTGGCAGTACCGACTGGGCAGCAGGTAGGGCATGACCTCTGACGGGAGCTGACCGACCGGAACTTCGCCGATCGACGTCGAGTCCGAAACAAAATGCCGAATGTCGACCGTCGCCTGATAGCGCACGTCGACGTCACCCGCAGCCGCCTTCATCCGCATCAAGCGGTTGCCGAAATGCGGGTCAACACCCATCACCGGGGCGAGCGGCGCGTTCGACCAGACGTGCTCGGCCACCACGCGCTGCGCGGCCGTGTGTGCCGCGTGCAGGGTGAATACGAAATCGCTGGGGCCGCCAATCTTGTAGTGCAAGCCGATGCTGAATTCAAAACGGACCATGGTTTACGTCCTCCAGCGTGAACTATCCGCGTCTCGAACCCGTCGTCCCACCGGATTGCGGCTCATCGTGTTGTAGGACAGATCGGACAGCGCCAGGCGCACCTATCGAGGCACCGCCGACCGCGGCCTCCCGGTGCCGCGGAAACGACAGCGCGCCGGGTTCAAGGCTTGAGCGCGCGGCGCATCGCCGCCGACTCATCGGGATCCCCGGACGATCGCTTGCGTCGGCACCGGGGCCGATGGGCGGGTGTCGATCATGAATCGGGACCGCAGGCGTTGCGTCAGGGATGCCGACGATAGCGATCCAGACAGGAAAATCAACGTCCTGGCTTGCGCTTACTTGGGCTTGTTTTCGTCGGCGGCCTTCTCGACGGCTTGACCGGTGGCCTTGACGTCCCTGCCCACGCCTTCGACGGTATTGCAGCCCGCCAACGTGGCGAGGGCGGTGGCGATGATCAGTGCGAGCAGCGCTTTCATGTCGATGTCCTTTCGATTGGAGGTGGCGGGTCTTGCCCCGAGCGTCGACGCATACGGCGTGCCACCCCCCGCGCACGACGGATCAATTACTTGCGGCGGCGACTCGGGCGCAGAAAGGAAGGGCTTACATCGCCGTGCAGCATTTACATGGGACGTATCCGCGGCCGCGCTTACCGCTGCGCCACCTTGTCCGGAGGCGAGCGCCGCAGCGCCCGGTAAATCCTTCCCGTTCGAGCAACAATTTCCGCGTACCCGGCACCCTCCGGGTCAGCCCCGCGGTTGTGTTCCCTCTGCACGCGTCGCCAGACCGGTGCTGGCATGCCGCTTGCTCGAACCAGGCTCACCTGATCGGTAACGCGATTGACCGATACAGTGCCAGGCCGGCGGTGGCAGCGCGATTTGTGAAGTCGCCGGCCGCCTGGCAACACGACCCGGGGCCCGCTTCTGGCGGGCCTCGGGGGCACAGATCAGCAGCTGACCCGCTGCGTGCCGCTGTGATCAACTCATCGGAAAGGGATTTTGCCATGCTGAAGAAACTCACGCTGTCGATGTGTGCGTTTTCGATTGGAACGCTCTCGCTGCTGAGCGGATGCAACACGATGCAGGGCGCGGGCCAGGATGTGGCGAAGGCCGGCCAAAAGATCCAGGAAGAAGCGCAGGAGCATAAGAAATACTGACGCGCGCAGGTCGCAACGCAGCCGTCCGCGGCGCCGACCCGGTCCGGCGGCGGACGGCCTTTTCCCCTCTCCACCGCAGCGGCGGACCCATGAATCGCGATGGTGAAGGCGACGACGCGCGCAGGCTGAGCGCGGCGGGCGACACATCCGCCTCGATGCGTCAGTGCTCGCCCGTCGACGCAACCCCGGCGTTTGCGCAGGAGCTGGTCGGTGCTCACCGGGTATCGCGGGCCAGCGCGCAAGCCCCGTACCGAGTTTCTTCTCCATGACCCGAGCCCTTCAGGCGCCGCGAGCCGGTTCGCGGTGCCTCATCGCCGCGTGTGCGTTCGCCGCCGCGCTGATGAGCGCCGGATGCGCGACGCTGCCCCCCGTTCTCGACGTCCCGAAGACGCAATCGTCGGCGCTCGCGAATCCGGAGACGACGACCCTCGGCAAGCGTTTCTCCGCGCGCGCCCGCGAGCACAAGGGGCTTTCCGGCTTTCGCGTCCTGCCGGACGGCGTCGAGGGCTTCGCTCTCCGGCTGCGGATCGCCCAGCAGGCGCAGCGCACGCTGGACGTTCAATATTTCGTGCTGCAACAGGACGACACCGGGCAGCTTCTGCTCGAAGCGCTGCTGGCGGCCGCAGATCGCGGTGTCCGCGTCAGGATCCTGCTCGACGACGCCGAAGCGTTCGATGCGGGTTCCAGGATCCGGCCGCTCGCCGCGCATTCGAATATCGACGTTCGCATCTACAACCCCTTCCTGCTGCGGGGGCAGCTCGGGTTCATGCGCTGGGCTGAATACGTGGTCGGGTCCCGCCGCCTCAACTACCGGATGCACAACAAGCTGTTCGTTGGCGACAATGCGGTTGCCGTCACCGGGGGACGCAACATCGGCGACTCGTATTTTCAGGCGAGCACGACCATCGAATTCGGGGACTTCGATCTCGCGGTGGCCGGGCCGATGGTGCGCCAGCTCTCCCAGAGCTTTGATCGGTACTGGAACGATCGCCTCGCGGTCCCCGCCGAGGCGATGCCGCTGGGCAGGCCGCCGGAGCGCGATCTCGAGGGCTGTCGCGAGGCGCTGGCGGAACACAAACGGCGCATGGCCGACTCCGATTATCTGCGCGAAATGCCGCGAGGCGATCCGCTTGCGGACCTGCAATCGGGCAAGGCGCCGCTCGTTTGGGCGAGTGCGGTTCTGGCCGACGACAGTCCCGATAAGGCGCAGGTCATCGACGGCGCGTCGCCCGGTCGCCTGATGTGGCAGACGGTCGCCGCAGCGGCCAAGGGCGCGAAACGGGAACTGATCATCGTCTCCCCGTATCTCGTTCCCGCGCCCGCCGAGATGGCACTGATCGGCGGCTTGCGCGATCAGGGGGTCCGCGTGCGCATTCTCACCAATTCGCTGGCCTCGACCGACATGCCGATCGTGCACGCCGGCTATATCCGTTATCGAATTCCGCTGCTCGAAGGCGGCAGCGAGCTCTACGAAGTGCGACCGCTGCTGGGGCAGCCGCACACCAGCCACGGCGTCATCAAGTCGGGAGGCTCAGGGCGGTTCGCGCTGCACGCGAAGGTTCTGATCGTGGACCGGCAACGCGTGTTCATCGGGTCGATGAATTTCGATCAACGGTCGATGGACATGAACACCGAAATCGGTCTGATCATCGACAGCCCGCAACTCGCGGGCCAGATCGCCGAGCGGTTCGAGGCGATCGCGCAACCGGCGAACAGCTATCGACTCGTCCTCGAGGCCGCCGGCGGCAACTCGTGGCCGTCGGTCCATTGGGTGGGGTCCGAGGGCGGCTACCCGGCGCGTCTGGACAGCGAGCCCGGCGTTGATTTGCCCAGGCGCGCGCTGATCGAATCGTTGTCGCTGCTCCCCTTGGAGTCCCTTCTCTAGCGCAACGCGTCCCGCGCCACCGGATGACGCAGTCCTTGCGACCGTCAGGGCGTGCCGGCGACGCCACCGAGTGCGCACGACGCAGATGTCGGTCAAGTGTTCGATCGGTGGCTGCCGGCAGGCCCGAAAGGGAATCTCGCCCGCCTACTGCCTCCGACGAGCGCAATCCGCAGCCCGACCGTCACTGCATCTCGGCGCCGACGAGCCCACCCCTGTTGATCTGCAGGAAATTCTCCTTGTCCGGGGCAAGCGTGTCGCGCAGGGCCGCATAGACCGCCTGCGCGCGGGCTCGGTTGTCGCGCGTGTGGTTGCAGATGAATACGTCGACGGTCGCGGTCATCACCTCCGGCCACGTGTGAACGGCGAGGTGGGACTCGGCGAGCAGGACCGTCCCGGTCACGCCCGCGGGCGCGAACTGATGGAATCGATCGCCGACGATGGTGAGGCCCACTTCCTCCGCGGCATCAAGGCAGATGTGCCGCAACTTGTTCGCATCCTCCAGCAGCGCCGAAACGCCTTGGCATCCATACCATTCGCCAAGCAGGTGCACGCCGCCCACGAAACAGGGCGCGTTTGCCAGCCCGACGGCCTTGATTTCTCGCTTCATGGTGTCACCGCTTCGGCGTTACCACCATGCAATCCTCGTGCCGACAGGCAATCGGCGCGCGCGGAGTGGTTTGCCTAGCGCCACGCCGAGGGCGTTCTCCTGCGCGATCGCCGAGGGAAGCGTTTATTGCCGATCGATGTAATTCGTACGCGGCCGCAAGTCGGCAGGATGTGCCAGTTCGCACGTGAGCCAGCGCATGGACCGGGATCGGCGCCCAGATTCGCATGGGCGTGCGGACGCCCGTTAGGCGCGCATCAAGAAAACCGCAAACGCGTATCTGAATCGTCGCCTTGATGCGATCGATTGGCCGGCACCAGCAGGGCCACATGCAGGCGCCGAGCGCAAGCCAGGAAGCGGCGCCGTCCGCGGCGGGCGCGCGCCAGCATGCGGCGCCACGCCCAACGGCGGTAGGCACGCGCATAGGTCGCAACGAGGATCAACCCGGCCATCCCGACGCCCATTTCGAACGCGCCGAGTGCGGCGACCGGCGGAAATGGGACCAAGCGCAGCAACGCGCCGGCGATGAGCCCGTAGGCGAAGAATCGCATCCAGCTGTTGACGGGAAGACCGAGCATGAGGGACCGCCTATACCGCCCAGCCAGACCCGCGCGATCAGTCGAACGCCCAACTTGCTGTAGGAGACGTCCGACGGGATCGTCAGTCTGCGGCGCGGGGGTCGATCCGCACACTGACCTCGATGACCGTGCCCCGGCCGGCCTTCCCCTCGATGGAGAAAACTCCGTGCAGGGCGCGCGCGCGCTCGCGCATCGAAACCACGCCGTGGGCGCTAGGGTTGTGGGGGGTCGCCGTGTCAATTCCGACGCCGTCGTCAGCGATCCGCAGCACCCAGTCGTCCCCGTGCTGCCGGAGTGACACGACAACGTTCTTAGCCTTCGCGTACTTGCTGATGTTGGTGAGCGCTTCCTGCGCGATGCGGTAGAACGTCGTGCTGTAGTCGGGCGACAGGCGCAGGTTTTCGTCGTCTAACTCGACGCGGCACGGCGTCCCCCATCGGCTGCTGAACTGGGCGCATTGCCATTTCAGCGCCGGCCCGATGCCGAGACTGTCGAGGACCGTCGGGCGCAGGCTCTCGATTATCCGGCGTTTCATCCGAACCGCTTCGTCGATCCCGGCCATGATGCGGGCGATTCGAGGTTGCTGCGCATGCTCGGGCGCGATCTTGTCGGCGAGCAGTTGCAGATTGATCTTCGCCGCGGCAAGTGTGCCGCCGAGATCGTCGTGGATCTCCCGCGCGATCTTGGATTTATCGTCCTCCTGAAGCCGTTGCAGATAATGCGACAGCTCGGTAAGTTCGGCGGTGCGCTCTTGCACGGCCATAGCCAGGTGCGCGCCGGCCTGCTGCGCGTCGCGGATCTCCCGCCGCCTTCGGTTCAATTCCTGGGCAAGGAAGGCAACGCCGAGGACGACCAGAAACACGTTGATTCCGAGTTCAACGAGAAATCCGAGCCGCACCGTCTCCAGGTTGTCGGTGAACGCCTGCAACCGCCGCTCGTGTTGCCTGAGCGCCTCCGCCGCCATCCCACCAAGAGCCAGACGCAACGAATCCATCGTGACGTTACCTTCACGCGACAGCAGGAAATCGCGGATCGCGCCGTCTCGCTGTTCGCGTTTCAAGGCGATGGTCCGTTCCATCTGTTCGAAACGGGTCGCCAGCAGTGCGCTGATCGTTGCGAGCTGTGAAACCTGGGCCGGGTTGTCCGCGGTGAGCTCGCGCAATTGCTTCAACTTGTCCCCGATCTGATCGCGCGCCCGCGAGTACGGCTCGAGAAACGTGCTGTCGCCGGTAAGCAGGTAGCCGCGCTGGCCTGTTTCGGCGTCTACGGTCAGTCGATAGACGTGCTCGACCAAATTTTCTGCCCGCTGGGAATCGCGCACCCATCCGGCCGTCTCGCGGAGTGCCCCGAAGCTGCGTTCGGCGGTGTACAGGGCGACGCCGTTGAACAGCACCGCCAGTGCCAGGACGATGAAGCCGACTTGCCCGAATCGATTGTCCTTCATTTCCGGTGCTTCCTCCGAGCGACAGACTACTCGCTTGCCGGCTCGCTAGCTGTAGTCCGTATCCCACACCGCTAAGGGATTTTTCCTACAGCAACACCCCGTCGCAGATTACATCCGACGGGTTCGGGATTGCGCAAACTCGGTCCCACAGTGCCAACCGAAAAGACAGAGGGGATCTGATAATGCGAGACGCAATCGAGAGCAGCGATGTTACCTACGTCAATTTTCCGGGGTTACCGTCGTCGGCGATCGACAGTCTGGCCTCGATCGCGACTTTCCCGGTTCCCGCCGGCTGCGGCCGCTCGCGCGGTTCCCGCGTTTCGGGCCTTGGCCCCAATGGGGTCGGCGGCGCCAGCGACGGCATGATCGGCGAATCGGCGGAAATGCTGGAGATTGGCGCCCGCCTGCGGCGGATCGCGCCGTCCCAAGCGGCGGTGATGATCGTGGGCGAGTCGGGCACGGGGAAGGAAGTCGCGGCGCAGTTGCTCCATACGCACAGCGCCCGCGCCGGCGCCCCCTTTGTTGCCGTGAATTGCGGCGCCATTCCCCCCAGTCTGGTCGAGGCCGAACTGTTCGGCTACGAGCGCGGGGCGTTTACCGGAGCGGTGCGGCAGCATCACGGCTATTTCGAACGCGCGTCAACAGGCACGCTGTTCCTCGACGAGATCACCGAAATGCCCATCGAGCTGCAGGCGAAGCTGCTGCGCGTGCTCGAAACCGGCCGCATTGTTCGCGTCGGCGGCAGCGAGGAAATCGCGGTCGACGTGCGCATCGTGACGGCGTCGAACCGCGCGCCGGAGGCCATGGTGCGTGACCGGCTGCTGCGCGAGGATCTGTATTATCGGCTCGCGGTGTTCCTCGTCCGCATGCCGCCGCTGCGGCAGCGAGACGGCGACGTCGAAATGCTGGCGCAGGCGTTTCTGGAGCGGCTGAATGCCGAGTACGGGACCCGCAAGCGCTTTGTCAATGGCGCCCTTGCGCTGGCCAGAAGTCACCCGTGGCCCGGAAACGTCCGTGAACTCAAGAACTGCGTCGAGCGCAGCTTCGTGCTGGCCGACGATCTCGTTGAGCTCGACCTGCAACCCGCGTATCACCTGTCCGAGAACGGCAACGACTCGGGGGAATCCGTGCGCTTTCCGATCGGCGTGAAAATGGCCGAAGCGGAGCGCGAGTTGCTCCTCGCGACGCTGCGGCACTGCGGCGGAAACAAGCGGCGGACCGCCGACGTGCTGGGCGTCAGCCTGAAGACCGTCTACAACAAGCTGGTCGGCTACGGCCTGGATTCCACACTGCTCCGCGCCGCCGGAAACGCGTAGCGTCCCGCCGACAATTCCTCGCGTCCGGAGGGCTGCCATGAACAGGTATTGGCGTTACAATTGGTTCCCGTGCGCCGGCGAGGGCGTCGCCACCATCGTGGTGTTCTTAGCCGTGCTGGTGGTCATTGTGTGTACTGTCTGTCGATGAAAAGCCGCCCCATGATTGCCCTGCGATGACCGGACGTCGGCATCGGGTGTTCGTCGCCGATGATCACGCCCTTTTTCGTGCGGGAGTGAAGGCGCTGCTCGCCGACGAGACCGATCTCGCGGTAGCCGGTGAGGCCGGGACCGCCAAGGAAACGCTGCAGCGGATGCGCAGCGAAGAATGGGACATCCTCCTGCTCGACATCTCGCTGCCGGACGGCTCCGGGATCGATCTGCTGCGGCAGATACGCCCGCACAAGCCGGATCTTCCGATCCTTATTCTGTCGATGCACCCGGAGGACCAATTCGCGGTCAGCCTGCTGCGCGCCGGCGCCAACGGCTACATCGCGAAGGACGCGGCGCCGCAACAGGTAGTCCTGGCGATTCGGACGCTGCTGCAGGGACGCAAATACATCAGCCCCGCCGTGGCGCAAATTCTTGCCGACGACATCGGGGGCGACGGCCGGCCGCCCCATGAGCAACTCAGCGAACGCGAATTCCAGGTGTTCTGCAAACTTGCCGCCGGCCGCGCCGTCGGCGCAATCGCCGACGAGCTGTTTCTGAGCAACAAGACAGTGAGCACCTATCGCTCGCGCATCATGGAAAAAATGAACTCCAAATCCAACGCCGACCTGACCTACTATGCCATTAAGAACGGTCTCATCGAGTAGCCAGGCTCCTCCCGGGGACGGTGCCGGAGCGCGGCGACCCTCCGCGAGCGGGAACGGCAACTCGCCGGCCCCCGGACCGTTGCGCGTATTCCTGATAGAGGATTCGCCGTCGGTCAGGGACCGGCTGATCGATTTTCTGGTCGAGCCGGGCGAGATCGAGATGGTCGGCTTCGCGGACACCGAGGCCGATGCCGTCGAACAGCTGCAAACGCAGCCTGTCGACGTGGCAATCGTGGACATCAACCTCAAGCAGGGTACCGGATTCGGTGTGATCGAATCGATTCGCGCGAAGCAGCCCACGCCTCCCCCGACGATCGTCGTGCTGACCAACTACGCATTCCCCGAATTCGAACTCGCGTGCCGGCAGCGAGGCGCCGATTACTTCTTCGACAAGGTGACCGAGTTCAGCGAAGTGAAGGACCTGCTGCGGGCCATCCGGAAGCATCACTGATCGCGGCTCTCCGGCCGGTTCCGGTGTCGAAGCGGCCTCCCGATTGCTGCGCCTGGCACGCTACGCAACGAATTCCATGTAGTTTTTGCGCAACCGTCTGCATTTTCTGCACCGGAACGCACCGCGGCGCCGCACTCTTCCCAAAAAATCCTTGTCGTTTTCGTGAGTTGCCCGCCTGACCCGCGCTGGCACGCCGGCTGCTCTTTGTAGAGCGTCGCGGCCACGTGCCGCATTTTTCCGAAACGGGAGGTCATCGTGTTGCACTACGCCGTGGTTTTCTTCGTCGTGGCCCTCGTGGCTGCACTGTTCGGCTTTGGCGGAATCGCGGCCGGCGCCGCGGAAATCGCGAAAGTCCTGTTCTTCATTTTCCTCGTGCTGTTCGTCGGCAGCCTCATCTGGGGCCTGATCAACCGGCGCACGCCTTAATCGGGAGTTCTCATGCAAACCTCTACGAATTACACCGACAAAACGAATTACACCGACAAGGCGGTCGCCGCTGCGGGCGACGCCGCCAACCATTTCCGCGAAGGCGGCGAGGCGCTCGGGCGCTCGAAGGATGACCTGATGAAGGAATTTCAGAAACTCATCGGCGAAGGCGAAGCGCTGTTGAAGTCAACGACGACACTGTCCGGTGAAGCGCTTGGCCGGGCACGCGAAAGCTTCCGCCTGCAACTTGCCGACGCCAGGACGCGGGCGGGCGAATTGTCCGACGCCGCGCGCGAAAAGGGCCGGCAAGCAGCGGTGGCGGCGGACGACTACGTGCATGCAAACCCGTGGCCGGCGCTCGGCATTGCCGCCGGCGTGGGGTTTTTGCTGGGCGCGCTGATCACGCGGCGTTGAACGCGATGGACCCCACACCGCAGTCATACCCGATCGATCGAGCCAGCAGTGTGCTGGCCGCCGGGCGCCGGGTGCTGGCAGCGGTGTGGAACCAAGCGGAGATCAGGCTCGAACTCCTCGCGATCGAACTGGCGGAAGAGCGCGCGCGGGCGATCGGGGCGTTGGTGGCGGCAGGGCTTGTCGTAGCATTCGGAACCGTTGCGGCCGCGTTTGCGGGCCTCGGCCTGCTGGTCGCCGTCTGGGACACTCCCAATCGGATCTGGGTCGCCGCGGGGCTGCCGATCGCATTCGTGATCGCCGGATTAGTCGCCTTGATGTTGCTTCGTCACCTGATCGGCCAGCAGAGCCCTCTCTTCCGACATTCGCTCGCCGAGTTGCGGCGCGATGCCGAGGGACTGCGTCCCAGCGTCGAGCCGGAAGCATGACAGCGCCGGCAGCGCTGCCACTGGCGATGCGGCGGGTCCAAGTGCAGCGTCGCGCCACGCTGCAGCGCGCCGCGATCGGCGCCGCATGGGACGATCTGGAGATCGCTGCGGCGCGGGGGGAGGCGAGAACGAGGCGCGCGCTCGAATGGACGCGCAGGGCCTCGCGCGTTGCGATGCTCCTGGCTTCGTGGTGGACGTTGCGGCGCCTTCTGCGCGGAAGCATGGCGAGCCGCGCAATGGCGATCGTCGCGCTGGTCCGGGCACTGGTCGGCGCCGCGGGCTTGGCGGCCAGGTTAAGAGGAGGCAGAAGCGGTGAATAACCCGCTGGCCGCGCGCGGCGATGCGGGCAAAATCTGAGGCGGCGCCGCAGCGGCCGTCTGCATCCCGGACAACACCCGCCGCAGCGCCGCCGACTCCGGCCGCGGCGGCAACGATCGCCCGTCGCTGGACGATGGCGGCGGTGTTTCTGGGCGGGTTGTTCACGTTTGCATTCATTGGCATGCTGATCTTCGCGCGGCCCGTGCTCGTTCCGGTGGCCGCCTCGACGCTGCTCGCGATGACGCTGATGCCGACGGTGAACCGGATTCGCGCCTGGGGTGTGCCGCACGCGCTTGCCGCGACGCTGGTCGCCGGCGCGCTCGCTATCGCCCTCGTGGTCCTCGCCGAATTGCTGGTGGAACCTCTGGGCAAGGCGCTGGACGCGATTCCCGCGCTCGAAGGACTGGGCCAGCGGCTGTGGCACCTCGCCCGCGCCGTGATCGGCGCACCGTACACCGACTGGATATCCACGCAGCTTCAGGAAGCCGCTGCGCACGCCGATTGGGGCGCCCGGCTCTTCGCCGGCCTGTGGGAAGCCTCGGCGCTCGCGCTGACCACCGCCGTGCTGACATTTTTTTTGCTGGTCAGCGGCGACTTGTTCCTGCAAAAGCTGGTGCGGGTGTTGCCGCGGATTCGCGACAAGGTCAAGGCGGTGAAGGTGGTCAACGCGGTGCAGGAGGACGTGAGCCTCTATCTGGGCACGGTCACCTTGATCAATGCCGCGTTGGGTGCAGTGGCTGGAACGATTTCCTGGTACTGGGAGCTGCCGGCGCCGCTGCTGTGGGCGGTTCTGGTCGCCGCATTCAACTTTGTTCCGTATGTCGGTGCGGTCGTCAACGTTCTGCTGCTGCTGGCGGCCTCCGCGGCAACGTACGCGACGCTGGGCGAAATTCTGACGCCGCCGGCGCTGTTCGCGCTGGTGACGGCGATCGAGGGGCATCTCATCACGCCCATGATCGTCGGCCGGCGCACCCAGCTCAACGCGGTCGTCGTTGTCGTCGGCCTGCTGTTCTGGGCGTGGGTGTGGGGCATCGCCGGCCTGGTGCTGGCGGTGCCGCTGCTGCTCGTCATCAAGGGCTTCGCCGCGCACATCGAACGGCTGGAACCCATCAACGAGTTCATGGGACGCTGACGGGCGGGTGGCGACGTTCCGTCGCCGTCGCACGCTTCGGCAAACGAGCGACAGAGGCCACACGCCGCTGCACGAGTCGCCTGCTCGTGGCCCGCGGGCAATCCTTGCGCGGCACCGCAGCGACTGCCGTGGCCGCTCTGCCGAACAAGCCAAAAAGGGCGGGGCAGGATTTTC
>JAAFGU010000380.1 GCA_010365205.1 Aromatoleum sp.
GCCGCACCGCGCGGCGCGGTTTCGGCGTCCCTGCGCGCCTGTGCGGCCTTCGCCATTTCGGCTTCCGCCGCGCGCGTCATCGCGTCGGCCTCCGTCCTGGCCCGTGTCGTGGTGGCATCGGCTTCCATCCGGGCTTTCGTCGTCGTCATCTCGGCTTCGGCCTTGAGCCGGGCGGCCCGGCTTACTTCGGCGTCGGCGCGTGCCCGCACGAGTTCCGCATCGGCGGCGCGCTTCGTCGCCTCGGCTTCGCGGCGCGCCCGTTGCGTTTCCTCCTCCATCTGCGCACGCATCGCAGTGGCCGCCTCCGTGGCGGCCTTCAGCCGGCGCGGCGAAACCGGCGTTGAAGCGATCGGCCACGATCGACCCGCGTCCCTGCTGTCCGCTTCGGCGGCAGGCCGAGAATGCCGCTCGTTCGCCGCGGCGTCGAATGCTCGCGGTCGAAAAAATTTTGCGACCCTGGGTTCAAGCGGGTTGACGCGTTGGCGCAGCGGTCGGATAAGATCTGACGGCGGCGGCGGCGGCGGCGGCGACCAGGTTGCCGGCGTGAGCGGGGTGTACCGTCGAGGCGGCCGTGGACGGACCCGCACGGTGAAATCTCCTGAGGCAATCGCGGAATCACATGCCCGTCGATGACAAAGCGCTCTGCTGCGTGGCCACCCGCAATTATTGCTCCAGACTGGCGGTCGCCTATTGCGGGGTTCTCGAATTCAACGACATCCCGCTGTTCGTGCTGGTGGTCGACATCGAACCTGCGGAGAAAGAGGCCGCTGCCGAAGCCTTGCGCCGGTGCCTGCCTGCGCGTGCCCGCGATTGGATTCACGTTGTCGGCCTCGAGGATGTTTACCCCGGCGCGGTCGAGTCGATGCGATTCTATTACGACGCCTTCGAACTCTGCACCGCGGGCAAAGCGGGACTGCACGATTGGATGTATCGGACGACCTTGGTCGAAAAATGGCTCTACATCGATTCCGACGTCCTTTGCTTTGGCTCGCTCGATCCGGTGCTCGATTGCCTCGCCGAGCCATTCGGCATTCTGCTGACGCCACATCGCTGTACCGACGGTAACGGCGATGTAGATGATCTTCTTTTTCTGGCTGCCGGCTGCTTCAATTCGGGTGTCGTCGGCGTCAGGCGCACGGCGGAATCGGGCAGGTTCACGCGCTGGTACCGCAAAACCCTCGCACACTTGTCGCTGAATGACGTCGAACTGGAACCGGCGTCGAGATTCACGCGCGATGCGGTGCTGTTTGGCGATCAGCGCTGGCTGGATCTGGTCCCGGGTTATTTCGAGGGCGTTTTCGTCGGCCGCCGGCGCGGGTTCAATCTCGGACATTGGAACATCGGCGGCGACCATCTCCGCCGTGTCAAGGGTGCTCTGTATGCGGGTGACGAACGCGTGATCCTGCTCCATTTGAGCGGCTGGAGTCCGGACGACCCCTCCCGGTTCTGCCGGCATTCGGAGCACGATTTCACGGGCGACGCCGCGTGGACGGAAATCTACACGGCATATTGCGACCAGCTCGAGGCGCTGAACGGCAGATTTCCGTCGGATTACCGGTACGCCAATTATCCCGACGGCACGCCGGTGCCGAAGCCGCACCGCCGCGCCTATCTGCGTTACCTGCTGGACGGCGGACCGACACTCGGCTCGCCGTTTGCGATGAAGCATCGATTCGAACCGATGGCAAGCGCCGCAGCGAAGCTGATCTGGGATCGGCGGTTCACGCTATCGAACGGTGCCCGATGACGGGCAAGGAAGTTCGGGTTCCGGACGGGCGCAGCCGGTGTAGCATCGACGTCGCGTCCGCGTGACCGACGCTCCGGCCAAGGCCGGAGACGGCCGGACCCCTGTGCGCGGCGTGGATTAAGAGGACGAGTCGATGAACGCGGGACGCGTATCGCGACGTTTGGCCGGATGCATGGCGGTCGGGTTGGTTGCGCTCGGGATCGCGCCGGCGGTTGCCCAGAATCGGGCCGAGGGGAAGCTCGCCGTGGCCGGCCAATCGGTCGCGATCACGCAGGTGTATGCGTACGCGACGGAAGGATTCTTCGACCGGAAAAAGCTGGACATCGTCGTCCTTCTCTGCGACGCGGCGGTGCCGGCCGCGGCGGTGCGCGACGTGTTCGCGCGCAAGGCACTGACGGATGCGGGCAAGCTGCATTGCGTCCGACTGGTCATCGATAGCGACAAACAGGTCATCAACTTCGAAGTTCGCCACGACCGATTCGGATCGCGCCAACCGGGCGGAGGATCGACCGAGCACGTATTCGAGGCCAGGACCTTCGACGGCAAGACGATCGCCGGCCGCGCGCGCACCCGGTCGCCCCAAAAATCGTTCGACGATGTTCCGTACGAATACGACATCACGTTCAGCGCGGTGATCGAGCCGAAAAGCTAGCGCGACAATGCGACGTGATGGAAAGCGGTGCCGGAGTCCCGGTCGGGCGGGATGACGTTTCTACGTATCCGCCCCGACATTCGCGACAAGGAAACTCGATGCCCTGGATCGCCCTTGGCCTTCTTGCCCTGCTCTCGGCCTGCACGACGATACCCGCGACCCCATCGATCGTCCTCGCCGACCTCGCACCGAAGGGCAAGCTGCGCGCGGCGATCAACTTCGGCAATCCGATTCTCGCGACGAAGGATGCGTCGGGCGGCGAACCGCGCGGCGTTTCGGTCGACCTGGCACGGGAGCTCGCGCGACGGCTGCGCGTTCCGGTCGAGTTCGTGACCTACGATACGGCCGGCAAGGTAGTGGACGGCTTGAAAGCCGACGCGTGGGACGTCGCCTTCCTCGCGATCGATCCGGCGCGTGCGGTCGACATTGCCTATTCTGCCGCCTACGCCGTGATCGAAGGCGCCTATCTCGTGCCGGAGGCTTCGCCGATTCGCAGCAATGCCGACGTCGATCGCGACGGGGTGCGCGTCGCCGTCGGTGCCGGCAGCACCTATGATCTGTATCTGACACGCCAACTCGCGCACGCGACGATCGTCCGTGTGGCGACT
>JAAFGU010000381.1 GCA_010365205.1 Aromatoleum sp.
TCGCACGAGCGGCGGCAGTCGCAGCCGGCCGAGCGGCAGCACGAGGCCCAAGCCCGACGCCGCGTCGTACGCCAGCGAATGCCCGGGCACCACCGTGCCGTCGTTGGCGGTGATCCAGATCGACTCGGCTTCGGTGATCAGGTAGCCGATGGTGACGATCAGGCCGTCATCGCGGATGACGACCCCGTTGCCCACGCGCTCGGTGCCCAGCACCGACGCCGTGAACGCGTCTTCCGGGATCTCCGCCTTCAGCATCACCACGCCCGCGAGCGCAGCGGCGAGATCGAAGCCGACCTCGCTGGCGTGCGGCTGCAGGTTGGGAGGGAGGGACCAGTGGGTCGAATCGGCCATGAACGATGCACGCGCGATGGCGGAGGCGCCGCCGGAACGAGGATGTTACGCGATTCTCGCAAGCCCCCGACGATTCGCGCTTGGGCCGGCGCGCGGCGCCTGTCTCGGCCTACGTCGACCAGTAGACCTCGATCGCGTAGCCGTCGGGATCGCGGCAGCGGAACGAGACCAAGGTGGGGCCTGCGAACAGCGGCTTGGCGATCGGCACCTGCGCCTGCTCCATACGCGCGAGAAGATCGCGCACCGCCTCGCCCGCGGGCAAGCGGAGGCCGAAGTGAAACCACGGCGGCGGCGGCTCCGGTGATGGATCCGTCATCAGCGCCAGCAGGAAGTCGCGCGTGCCGGTGAGGAAGGTGATTGCCTCGCCTTCGCGCTGCACCGTGAGCCCGAACCAGCGCCGGTAGAACTCCGTCGCGCGAGGGCGGTCGCGGACGTGCAGATGCAGGTGCGAGATGTCCATGGGTGGGTGTGGCCGTAAGCGTGCCGATGTCGGCGCGCGACGACGCCACTTTACCGCAACCCCGAGCCCGTGCGCATACGTGCGCGGCTGCCGCGTGCGGTCCACCTTCCCGGAAGGAAGCAGCGGTTACCTAGGCGACCCGCCTTGCGACCCTCATAATCGCGTTTCCTCCGGCAATCCACCGCACCGCAGGCCGCCGCCCTCGCTCCATTCACAGGTATCCCTCGATGACGACCGGCCCGCGCACGACCCCATTGACCGACGCCGAGATTTCCGAGCTCGACGAATTGCTGCTGGCGATCCCGGACCAACGCGACCCGCTGGACATCGTGATGCTCGACGGCTTCCTTATCGGCGTCCTGTTGCAGCCGGAGCCGGTATTGCCGTCGGCGTGGCTGCCGCTGGTGTTCGACGCCCAGGGACGCGAAATCGCGCTGCCCGGCGGCGCCACCGAGGTAGCGCGCGCATCCGACCTGGTCATGCGCCGCCACGACGAACTGGCGGCGCACCTCGCGGCGCGGGAGCCATTCGATCCGATCGTGTTCGAACTCGAAGACGACGATGGCAAGCTCCTCACCGGGAAGGCCGCGATCGGCGCGCTGTCGCCGTGGGCGGCGGGCTTCATGAATGCGCTGGACGCGTTCCCCGCGCTGCTCGATCGATTCGACAACGATTCGGGCGTCGCAAGCGCGTTGCCGGCCATCCTGCGCCACCTGCCGGCCGATCCGGACGACGGCAGCGCGGAGGGCGTGAGATTTTTGGAAGAACGCGCGCAGATCGATCGCGATCTGCCGCTGGCCGACCTCGACGAGGCGATCGACGAACTCGTCGGCTGCGTGATGGACATCGCCGACGTCGCGCAACCGCGCCGCCCGGTCGAGCGCGCCGCGCCGAAGGTCGGGCGCAATGAGCCCTGTCCCTGCGGCAGCGGGCGGAAGTACAAGCACTGCCACGCCGACGGCGCGACGTGAAGTGACCGCCGGCGGAACTTCGCGGGGACGGATGATCGTGCAAGAGCGGAATCGCGCTGACATCCGTTCGCGCCAGCAGAACGTCGAATGCCCGCTCGGCCGAACGGCAATGTCGGGCCGGACCCGGCGTCGATCGTCCGTTCCGGCCATCCGGCCGTTCGACTTCGACGGTGGCGCGCAAGGGGAGCGGCGTTGAGGCGATTGACGATCTTTGCCAAGGGCAACCTGGACGTCCGCGACACGCTGCACTCGCTGCGGGTCGGCGGCAAGCTTCAATGGAACGGGATCAACGAGATCGTCCGGGAGCGGTTTCCCTCGACGCTTGTCCGCGTACGCCACGAAACGTGGACGCGCTCGGATGCGCTGCTGGAATCCGGCGGCAGCGTTCCCGCCGATCTGGCCGAACGCGCCCCGCCCGCGTTGGCGTCGAGCGCCCATCCGGCCCCCACCCAGTTCAGCATCGCGCTGTTCGAGACCGACGCCGACGCGATCGTGCTCTCGGTCCAGCCGGACGTGGCAACCACGCTCGCCCGGCACCGGCGCCACGGTTATCTTTTCCATCCCGGCGATTGGCAGTCGTGGTCCGACTCCCACCGGCGCTGGCTGCGGGACGAATTCGCGGCCGAAGGATTGGTCGACGCCGGCACCTCGATGCACAACTTCGAGCGGATCGTCGCGCGCATCCGCCAACGTTCGGCGGCCCCGATCCTTGTGTACAATCTTTCCTCGGTCGTTCCGGGCGACACGGTCCATTGTCACGCAGGACTCGGCGAGACGCTGTCAACCCGGATCCGGAGATTCAATCTCGGGATCGCCGAACTTTCGCAGCGTACCGGAATTTCCGTAATCGACGTCGATGCGGTCGTTGCACGTGCCGGTGCCGCAGGCTCCAAAACCGACGTGTTCCACCTCAACGCCGAAGGCTGTCGCCTCGTTGCCGAAGAAACGGTGCGCGTGCTCGAAGACCTCGGCTGCTTTGCCGCGGAGGAACGGAACCGATGCGAATGAGCGTCGTCGTGCGTTCGAAGGACGAAGCCGACCGGCTCCGGTTGACGCTGACCTCGCTCGCACGACAAACGGCGCCGGCGGAAGTCATCGTCGTCAACGACGGCTCGGTCGACCATACGCCGGCCGTGCTGGCGAAAGCCGCGCACGAGCTGCCGCTCAAAGTCGTCGCGCACGCCACGCCACGCGGGCGCGCCGGCGCAGCGAATGCCGGAGCGC
>JAAFGU010000382.1 GCA_010365205.1 Aromatoleum sp.
GAACCGCCCGCGGATTCGCCGAAACTCATCGAAGCCCCGCCGCCGCCCGAGCTGCCGCCGCCGCCGCGAAAGCCCGAAAGGCTCACGCCGCCGCTTCCGCCGCCGCCCCCCCCGCCGAAGTTGGGAACGACGCCGTCGCCGACATCGGACGCGTTGTTGCGGACGATCGTTCCGAGCGGCGAGCCGTAACCGACGTACGCGAGCCAGAGCCGGATGCCCAGCAGGAACGTTGCATACGCCGCGAACAGGGCGATGGAATAACGCAGCCACATCGCGCCAACACCGGCCATCAGCATCAGTCTGGAGACGACCAGGCCGGCGGCGAAGCACGCGCCGAGGATCAGCGCCAGTTGGACACGCACCGGATGCCGAGAAACGATCGCGCGCTGCAGTGCCTCGGGCTCCTCGTCCGGTACGGCGCGGGACGTGCGCGGTGCGGCGGGCACGGGCATCGCTGTCTACCGGAGTTCGTCGGGGGTGACGACGGCCGTGCCCAGCTTGCCGACGACCAGGCCGGCCGCCTGATTGGCGATCCGCACCGCGGTCCCGATCTCGGCGCCGGCGCCCATCAGGACGCCGAGCGTCGCGATCACCGTGTCCCCGGCGCCGGATACGTCGTACACCTCACGCGTCAGCGCCGGAATGTGGTCGGCGCCCTGCGCGGTGTACAGACTCATCCCGTCCTCCGATCGCGTGACCAGCAGCGCTTCGAGGTCGAGTTCGTCGCGCAGCGCCTGCGCCTTGATCGCCATTTCGTACTCGTCGCGCCAGCGGCCGGCGACCTGCCGGAATTCGCCGCGGTTCGGCGTGATGATCGTCGCCCCGCGGTATTTTGCCCAGTCGTCTCCCTTCGGATCGACCAGCACGCGCTTCCCGGCCGAGCGGGCGCGCTCGATCATCGTCGCAATGTGCGTAAGACCACCCTTGCCGTAATCGGACAGGATCACGATGCCGGCATCGGGCAGCAGCCGGTCGAAGTCGGCGAGCTTGCCCGCGAGCACTTCATGCGACGGCGCCGTTTCGAAATCGATTCGCAGCAGCTGCTGCTGGCGGCCGATCACCCGCAGTTTCACCGTCGTCGCGATCGACGCGTCGCGCAGGAACGACGTCTGCACCGAATCGGCGGCAAGCAGGCGTTCGAGCGCGTTGCCGGCTTCGTCCGCACCGGTGACCGAAAGCAGCGTGGCCTTGGCGCCGAGCGCCGCCGCATTGCGCGCGACGTTGGCGGCGCCGCCGGGACGCTCTTCGCTGCGCATGACCTTGACGACCGGCACCGGCGCCTCAGGCGATATTCGGTCGACGTCGCCAAACCAGTAGCGGTCGAGCATTACGTCGCCGACGACCAGTACACGGGTCGCGGCGACGCGCTCGCGCCACTCGGCAAAGCGGGGAGAAGGGCCGGCCATCAGCGCCGCCCGATCGCGAAATATTCGAGGCCCGCCGCCCGTACCAGCGCCGGTTCGTAGAGATTGCGGCCGTCGAACAGCAGAGGCGTCTTGAGTTCGGCCCGGATCGCGTCGAGATCCTGTCCGCGGAACTCCTTCCATTCGGTGACGATCACCAGCGCGTCGGCGCCGGCGAGCGCCGCCATCGGCGTCGCGGCGTACGCCATGTACGGTGCATCGCCGTAGATCCGTTTCGCCTCGGCCATCGCCACCGGATCGTAAGCGGCGATCCTGGCGCCGTGCCGGACCAGGGCGGCGATGATTTCGCGGGCGGGCGCTTCGCGCATGTCGTCGGTGTTGGGCTTGAACGCGAGACCCCACAGGGCGAACGTGCGGCCGCCGAGATCCTCGCCCATGCGCGCGACGATTTTCTCCACCAGCCGCAGTTTCTGCGCATCGTTGGCGGCTTCGACCGCGTCGAGAATCTTGAGCGGCCGCCCATGCTGCGTAGCGGTGTGCTGCAGCGCCTTCACGTCCTTGGGGAAACAGGAGCCGCCATAACCCACGCCGGGGTAAAGAAAGTCATAGCCGATCCGCGGGTCGGAGCCGATGCCGTGGCGTACATGCTCGATGTCGGCGCCGAGCTCGTCGGCGAGATTGGCCATCTCGTTCATGAACGAGATGCGGGTCGCCAGCATCGCGTTCGCCGCGTACTTGGTAAGCTCCGCCGAGCGGACATCCATCACCAGCAACCGTTCGCGGTTGCGCTGGAACGGCGCGTAGACGGTGCGCATCGCCGCGATCGCATGGTCGTCGTCGGCGCCGATGACGATGCGGTCGGGTTTCATGAAGTCGTCGACCGCGGCGCCTTCCTTCAGAAACTCCGGATTCGACACGACGGCGAAGGCAAGCGACGATCCGCGCGCCTTCAACTCGGCGGCGATCGCCGCCTTCACGCGGTCGGCGGTGCCGACCGGGACCGTCGACTTGTCGACGACGATCTTGGCGTCGGTCATCCGCTGCCCGATGCCGCGCGCGGCGGCAAGCACGTATTGCATGTCGGCGGAGCCGTCTTCATCCGGCGGCGTCCCCACGGCAATGAACTGGAGGCTGCCATGGGCGACGGCTGCGTCGACGTCGGTCGTGAAACGCAACCGGTCCGCAGCGGCGTTGCGCTGGATCATGCCTTCCAGTCCGGGCTCGTGAATCGGCACCCCTCCGTTGTTGAGAATGTCGATCTTGCGCGCATCGACATCGAGGCACAGCACGTCATTGCCGACCTCGGCGAGGCAGGCTCCGGTGACCAGGCCGACATATCCCGTTCCGATCATCGTGATCTTCAAGCGCGGTTCCCCGAAAACTCAGACGAGCGAAGCATTGATGGCGGCCAGCGCGGCGAGCGGATCCGGCGCCTGGGTCACGGGCCGGCCGATGACGAGATAGTCGGCGCCGTTGGCGACGGCCGCCGCCGGCGTGACGATCCGCGCCTGGTCGTCGCAGGCGCTCCCTGCCGGACGAATCCCCGGCGTGACGAGCAGGAAGTCGCGACCGCACGCGGACCTGAGCGCGGGCGCTTCCTGTGCCGAGCAGACGACGCCGTCGAGTCCGGCGTTCCTGG
>JAAFGU010000017.1:0-3006 GCA_010365205.1 Aromatoleum sp.
GGGACGCTGTTGCTGGATGCGGCGGCGAAAGCCGGCCTGTACGGGCTGATGGTGCGCACCAGCGGGCCGCAGATCCGCGGCGGCGAGGCGGCGGCGCTGGTGCGGCTCTCACGCGCGCCGATGGATACGCTTGACGACCGGTTCGACCTGCTGCTGGCGATCGACTGGCAGAACGTGAACCGCTTCGCCGACGAAATCCCGCTCGGGGCTTCGAGCGTGATGATCGGCGATCCCGACGAAGGTGAAGCGCCGGACATCTTCAAGGCGAGCGGCGCGCGCTACGTGACGCGGCCGTTGAAGAAGACGGCGAAGGCCATCCCCGGCAGCTGGACGAACATGGTCGCGCTCGGTCTCGCCGGAGCGCTGGCCGGCCTGCCCGCCGCCGCGCTGGAAGCCGCGTTGCGCGATTCCTGGAAACGCACCGGCGAAGCGCTCAAGGCGAACCTCGCGGCGCTGCAGGCGGGGATCGACGCCGCGAAGGGCATCGACGGCGTGCCGAAACTGCCGGCGGGGAACGTTCCGGCGGGCAGGCGCTGGCTCATCAGCGGCAACGAAGCCGCCGGCTACGGCGCCATTCGCGGCGGCGTCCGCTTTGTCGCCGCGTATCCGATCACGCCGGCAACCGAACTCCTGGAATGGATGGCGCCGGCGTTGGCCAAAATCGGCGGTACGCTGCTGCAGGCCGAAGACGAGCTGGCGTCGGTCAACATGATCATCGGCGCGTCGTACGGCGGCGTGCCCTCGCTCACCGCGACCGCCGGCCCCGGACTCGCGCTGATGACCGAGGGCATCGGCCTCGCGTGCAGCGCCGAGGTCCCCATCGTCGTCGTCGACGTGATGCGCGGCGGGCCGTCGACCGGCATTCCCGCGAAAAGCGAGCAGAGCGACCTTTCCTTCGCAGTCAGCGGGCTGCATGGCGACGCGCCGCGGCTGGTGCTGGCCCCGACGTCGATCGCCGATTGCCTCGCGACGACGCAATGGGCGGTGCAACTCGCCGAGGCGCTGCAGGCGCCCGCCATCGTGCTGTCCGATCAATTCCTTGGACAGTCGCGCGCCATCATCGACCGCCCTGCCGACGCCGACTTCACGGGCAGCCGGCTGACTGCGGCGGCGAACACCCCGGACTACAAGCGCTACCTCAACACCGAGTCGGGCGTGTCGCCGATGGCGATTCCGGGCACCCCCGGCACCGTCTACACGGCTGACGGTCTCGAGCACACGGAAGCGGGGATTCCGAGCAGCCAGCCCAAGGATCACCGCACGCAACTCGACAAGCGCGAACGCAAGCTCCTTCGTCACGATTACGGCGGCTGGTGGGCCGACATCGAGGGCGACGGCGACGCGGCGATCATCACGTTCGGATCGTCGACCGCGGCCGCGCGGGAGGCGGTCGCGCGTGTTGCCCGCATGGGCATCGACGTCCGGCTGATCGCGCTGCGCTTGCTGGCGCCTGCGCAGCCGGAGCGGCTCGCGGCAGCCCTCGATGGCGTCGCGCGGGTGTTGGTCGTCGAGCAAAACCACGGTGCACAGCTCTATCGCTACCTGCGCGCGATGTACGACCTGCCGGGCAAGCCCGCGAGTTTCCATCGGCCCGGTCCGTTGCCGCTGCGCCCGGGCGAACTGGCGACGGCGATCACCGAGTGGATGGGTGCCTGCGTCCGGGAAAAGGAGCCCGCATGAACGACATCGCGCCTCCCACGGTAATGACCGCGGCGAACTATAAATCACCGTACAAGCCGATCTGGTGTCCGGGATGCGGCGACTATTCGGTGCTCTCCAGCGTCACCAAGGCGCTGGCAAAAGTGCAGGTGCCGCCGCACGACGTCGTCGTCGTCTCGGGCATCGGTTGTTCGTCGCGGATTCCGGCGTACACGTCCTGCTACGGTTTCCACGGCGTGCACGGACGCGCGCTCGCCGCGGGGACCGGACTCAAGGTCGCGCGCCCGGAATTGACGGTGCTCGTTGCCGGCGGAGACGGCGACGGCTATTCGATCGGCGGCAACCATTTCCTGCACGCCTGCCGGCGCAACGTCGACCTCACGTACATCGTGATGGACAACCACGTTTACGGGATGACCAAGGGCCAGGCATCGCCGACGACCGAGCCCGACTGGGACAACAAGCTGTCGCCCGGCGGCACCGGCATTCGCTCGTTCCATCCGCTGGTGATCGCGCTCGCGTCCGGCGCCAATTTCGTCGCGCGCGCGTTCGCGGGCGATCCCAACGGCACGGCGGAGATCATCGCCGCGGGCATCCGGCATCCCGGGTTCGCGTTCATCGAGATCCTGAGCCCGTGCGTCACGTTCCGGCCCGAGCAGCGCGAATGGAAGAAATTTGCGCATCCCGCGCCGGTCGGGCCGACCGACGATCCGGCCCGCGCCGCGCGCCGGATCATGACCGACGACGGCTTCAACATCGGCATTCTCTACACCGGCGACCGGAAGCCCTATCCGACCCGTCCGGTCGATAACAAAGGCACGCTGGCCGATCTCGAAACGGAGTTCGAACTATGAGCCCGGTAACGAAGAAGCGCGGCAGCGCCGCGAAACCCGCCGCCGGAAAAGTGCCGCGCGCCGCAGTGGCGACGAAGCCGCGGCCCGTGCCCGGGAAGACGGCTTCAGCGAAAGGGCCCGCACCCGTGGCGCCGCGCACGCTCGACGAATTCATGGCGAAGGCCTGGGCGATGGAGATGGAAGCCGCGCAGCGCTACAGCGACTTCGCCGACGCGATGGAGACGCACAACAACCTGGAGGTCGCGGCGATGTTCCGCACGATGGCGCAGTACGAGGGCAAGCACGCGGTCCAGATCCTGGCGGAGATGGGCTGGAACGAGCCGCCCGTCGTGCCCGTCAGCAGCGTTGCGTGGCCGGGCTTCGAAGCGCCGGAAACCGTGCCGATCGACGAGGTGCACTACCTGATGCAGCCCTGGCATGCGCTGCAGCTCGCACTCGCCGCCGAGGAGCGCGCCGAGCGCTTTTTCGGTGAACTCGCGCGCGCCGCGACGAT
>JAAFGU010000017.1:3026-20340 GCA_010365205.1 Aromatoleum sp.
GAGCTGCAGGCCGAAGAGCGCGAGCACGTCGAACTGGTGAAGGCGTGGATGAAGAAGGTGCCGAAGCCCGATCCCGACTGGGCGAACGATCCCGACCCGGCGCGCTACACCGACTGACCGGTCGTGGAAACCAGAATTCTTCTTCCGGCAGGCTGGGCGCCGCCGATCGGCTACGCAAATGGAATCGCCGTCACCGCCGGCCGCATCGTGTTCATCGCCGGACAGGTGGGATGGGACGCGCAGCAGCAGTTCCATTCGGAAGCGATCGCGCCGCAGTTCGACCAGGCTTTGACCAACGTGCTTGCCGTGCTCGCGGAAGCCGGCGGCGCGCCCGGCCACATCTGCCGGATCACCGCCTACTGCTGCGACAAGCCCGGCTACCTTGCGGCACGCAGGGAAATCGGCGCGATATGGCGCAAGCACATGGGCGCGCACTATCCGGCGATGAGCATGATATTCGTCAGCGATCTGCTCGACGCTCCAGGCAAGATCGAACTGGAAGCGACGGCCGTGCTGCCGGCGTGAAATCGGCGCCGGCTCGGCAATCGATGCGGATCACTGCGCCGGTACCTGCGGCGCTGGGGTGGGGGCACGCCTACGTTCCTTGCGCGCGAGGAAATGGAAATGCGGATGCTGCGCGACGCATTCGCCTTCTCCCCCGATGCGGAGGTCTCGATCGAAGTGGATCCGCGCAAGGTGGAAGCGGACACCGTCGCCGTCCTCGTGCTCGAACTGACGCCGAGCTGACATGGGTTCCCCCAAGGACTACAAATGCTGAAGATTGAAGATCCCCGGCCGCTGGCGAATTCCGCTTCCGGCGAGTTCGCGCTCTGGAACCTGGGCTTTCGACCGTTCTACCTGCTCGCCAGCAGCTTCGCCGCGTTGTCGGTTCTGCTCTGGGTCTTCCAATACACAGGCCATCTCCCCGCCGCTTATCTTCGAAATCCGGCGTGGCACGGTCACGAAATGCTGTACGGCTACACGATGGCCGTGGTGGCGGGATTCCTGTTGACGGCGGTTCGCAATTGGACCGGGAAGCCGACCCCCACGGGGGCGACGCTCTTCGCGCTCGCAACGCTTTGGGTGGCCGGTCGGGTGCTGGTCTTGACCCCATTCGCCACCGCGGCGGCGGTCGTCAATGCGGCGTTTCCGGTCGCCGTCGCCATCGGAATCGGCATCCCCCTCGTGCAAAGCCGGAACCGGCGGAACTACTTTTTCATCGCGCTGCTTTCGCTGCTTGGCCTCGCCGTCCTTGCGTTTCATTTTTCGCATCTGGGCATGCTCCCGTGGCCGGAGCGGGCCAGCCTGCAGGTCGGACTCGATGTCGTCATGTTCATCATGGCCGTGATGGGCGGGCGGGTGATTCCCATGTTCACCAACAACGGCGTACCGGGCGTGCAAGCCACGCGCCACCCGGCGGTCGAGAAATCCGCGCTCGGCGGTGTGCTCGTCTTGCTCGGAGCCGACCTTCTGCAGGCTCCCCCCGCGGTCATTGCCGTGCTCGCGGCGATCGCTGCGCTTGCCAACGCTGCGCGGCTCTACCTCTGGCAGCCGTGGCGGACTTTTGGCGCGCCGATGGTCTGGATTCTGCACGTGGCCTACGGATGGATTGTCGTCTACCTCGTGCTGCGCGGACTCGCGGCGTTTGGCCTGGCGGGCGAATTGTTCGCAGTCCACGCGCTGACGGTGGGTGCGATCGGCGGCATGACGATCGGCATGATGACGCGCACGGCACGCGGCCATACCGGGCGTCCGCTGGTCGCCGATGGCTTCGAAATTGCTTGCTACGTTCTCGTTATGCTCGCCGCGGCGATACGCGTCTTCGGCGGCATGTTGTTGCCAGGAGCTTATTTGGCGACGGTCGTCGCCTCGGGCATCTGCTGGTCCGCAGCGTTCGCAATTTACGCGGTACGCTATTGGCCGGTGTTGTCGCGGGCACGGCTCGACGGCAAACCCGGGTAGTTTCACGTCATCGCCGCAGCCAGTAGGGCTCCCAGGCATGCATCGTCGGGTGAAGTCATCGGTCAAGGCAGTCGCCGGGGCGCCGGTTCAGTTGCCCCAGGCATCGATAACCTGATCGAGGCCTTCCCGGTAGTCCGGAAACTTCGGCTTCCAGCTTGGCACGCGCGGCGTCGGCGTCCGAAACCGCATCGGAAGTTTCGCTTGCTGCCTATGTTCCTCGCGAACGATCAGCTTGGCGACATGCCTCGAGAACAACCGCAGTTGCAGCGGGGTTCGTCGGCCGACCCGCTGCCCGAACACATCCATTAGCTGCATGAACGAAAGCGCGAGACCGTCAGTGGCGCAGAAGATTTTTCCCACGTTGCGTGCTCTGGCCGCGGCACTGGCGCACATTGCGGGCTAACCGCAAACGGTCAACCGACATTGAAATTGGATGCAGCTTGACGGACGAAGGCCGCAGACCCGACGAAGCACGGGAACTCATCGAGCAGGCTCACGCATACATCCCGAAGGCCGAACCTGCGCGGGCCGATGGGATCAGCAGGGAACTGTGTACCAGTATCTGCGGAATGAAAATGAGCTGGCTCTGACTTGATTTCACAGGCCGCGCCAGAACGCCCGTTTCCGCAAACGACCCAAGGCGACGCCTGCCAACCCAATGTCCCCGTTGGCCCAGTCGCGTCAACCCGTGATACGCTGCCTCGGTGCGCCCTTCGTGGGGATGGATTTCCTTATCTCGAGACATCGCAGCGTACGTCTAAATCCTGCAGCAGAGTCGACACGGTACATGCTCGCGGCCATCCTCGGTGTTGTCCTCTTGTTGCAGGTGGGCCCCGTGCAAGGTGAGCCCGTGCCGGTGCGCTTCCCGGAGGGCGTGACGCACGGCTTCCTCGTGCTGCGCACGCTGCAAGGAAAGGATGTCGCGGATGGGGAGTTGAGCCAGTTCGTCCGTGGCGATCGCGTCACGCGCCGGCTGGTGTTTCACTTCAGAGACGGTTCGATCCAGGACGAAACCGTTGTATTCGCGCAGCGAGGAAAATTCCGCCTTCTGAGCGATCGCCTGGTACAGAAGGGGCCGAGTTTCCCGCATCCCATAGATATTACGATCGACGGCGTCAGCGGGCAGGTGAGGGTCAGCTACATCGATGACGATGGCAAGGAAAAGCTCGCGAACGAGCGCATGGCTCTGCCCGCGGACGTTGCCAACGGGCTGCTGCCCACGCTGCTGAGGAACGTCACGCGTGGCGAGCCGTCGATCACCGTGTCGTTGGTGGTCGCGACACCCAAGCCGCAGCTGGTCAAACTCGAGGTCAGCCCCGAGGGCGAGGACACGTTCTCGATCGGGGGCCTCAAGCTCAAGGCCACCCGCTACGTCGTGAAGGTGAAGATCGGTGGGGTCGCCGGACTGGTCGCGCCGCTCCTGGACTTGCAGCCTCCGGACTCGCACGTATGGGTTATAGGTGGAGACGCTCCGTCTTTTGTCAAAGCGGAAGCGCCGTTCTTTTCCAGAGGGCCCGTTTGGCGAATCGAATTCGCCAGTCCAAGCTGGCCGTAATTGGGGAGCTTGGCCAGTTTGGTTTACTGATCGCTGCTGGCGCCACTCACGCCCTGCGCTCGGCGGGCTTACCGAGCCGCCGCCAGTCCGCAATACCCATCCCGGCGAGGAATGGCGGCCAGCGTAGATCGTACGCCAGCCAGCGCATGAGCGGTCCATCTTCATGTGTATCGATATCGGCGATGTAACGCAATACGGAATGTGCGATAGCGCACAGACTTCGCCTGGTATTTCGAATAGCCTGCAGGGTGGACCGATGTGCCGATGCCAACGCGGGAAAATAGCGAGTCTGATTCGTTGATTGCATCCTGATTTCGCGGAGCCCGGACGAACCGTGACCAGTGTCCCTGCAAATAAGCAGCAAGCTTCCGCGGATCCGTCGCGGCCAACGGTTGTCGTCAGCGGCGATGGCGATAAACTCGCGCTGGCGGGCGCTCTTGTCATCTTCACGCTCGCCGAAGCAAGAAATTCCCTGAAGAAATGGTCGAAGCAAGGATCCTCGCGCTCGCTTGACGTTGCCCGGCTTGACAGCCTCGACACGCCGGGTGCGTTGTTCCTGTGCGGTCTGCGTGACAAGGGTGTGGAACTGACCGGCGTTCGCGCCGAACACCGTGCGCTGCTCGATCTCGTCTGCGGGCTCGATCTCAAGCCGTTGCCGAAAGTCGAATCCGTCCCCCGGTGGCGCCAGATCGTCATCCAGCTCGGCAAAGGCGCGCACGATGCCAGGCACGAGGCGCTCGACGTCATCACCTTTGTCGGCCGTGCGGCGAGCTGGACCGTTAGCGCCATGATTCATCCGCATTCCCTGCGCCCGGCTTCGATATCGCGGCATGTGGCGGAAACCGGCATTCATGCGCTGCCCATCATCGGCCTGATGGCCGTCATGATTGCGGTCGTCATCGGATACCAGGGCGTGGCCCAGCTTCGTCCCTATGGCGGCGAGGACTTCACCATCAACCTGGTGGCGGTGTCGGTATTGCGCGAAATGGGCGTGCTGATCACGGCCATCATGGTGGCCGGCCGCTCGGGTTCCGCCTTCACCGCCGAAATCGGCGTGATGCAGACGCGGGAGGAAGTCGACGCGCTTAAAGTGATGGGGATCGAGCCCATGCAGGTGCTGGTGGTGCCGCGGGTGATCGCTCTTGTCATCACCCTGCCGCTGCTCACGTTCGTCGCCGACATCATGGGCCTGATCGGCGGCGCCGCAATTTCCCAATTCCTGCTCGATGTATCGCCGACGCAATACCTGACACGCTTGCCGCGCGTCGTCGACGGCAGCGATCTCTTCGTCGGCCTGTTCAAGGCGCCGATCTTCGCTTTCTTCATTGCCTGCATCGGCTGCATGCACGGGCTCAGGGTGAGCGGCTCGGCGGAGAGTGTCGGCCGGGAGACCACCCGCGCCGTCGTGAAATCGATTTTCCTGGTCCTCGTGCTCGACGCATTTTTCTCCATCCTGTTCGAAAAGCTCGGCGTATGACAACCCGGACCAAGGCGCAGACCGAGCCGATCCTTTCCGCGCGGGGTATCGTCAACCGGTTCGGCAAGCAGGTCGTACACGACAAGCTCAGCCTCGAAATCGTGCGCGGCGAAATCATCGGCATCGCCGGCGGATCGGGATCAGGCAAGTCGGTGCTGCTCAAAACGCTCGTTGGCCTGCACCAGCCGGATGCCGGGGAAGTTCTCCTCAACGGCAAGACGATTCAATCCATCGGCGCGGCAGAAAAGGCAGCTCAAATCGGCGTGCTGTTTCAGCAGGGCGCATTGTTTTCCTCGTTGTCGGTCGCGCAGAACATCATGCTGCCGATGCGCGAACATACGGCACTGCCGGCCAACGAGCAGGAACAGATCGCGGCGATGAAGCTGGCGCTTGCCGGTTTGCCGGCAGACAGCGGCATCAAGTTTCCCTCCGCGCTTTCCGGGGGCATGGTGAAGCGCGCTGCGTTCGCGCGGGCACTCGCGCTCGACCCGAAGATTCTTTTTCTCGACGAGCCGACTTCCGATCTCGACCCGATCGCCGCAAGCGGCATCGACGCGCTGATCCGGCAGCTCAACGACAGCCTCGGAATTACCGTCGTCATCGTCACGCACGATCTCACGACCCTGTTTACCATCTGCGGCCGCATCGCCGTGCTGGTCGACAGGAAAATAACCGTCGACACGGCGGACAAGCTGATGAAGTCCGACCATCCGTGGATACACGAATTCTTTCACGGGCCGCGGGCGGAAGGCGCGATGAAAGCAAGGAATATAAGCCATGGAAACTGACCAGCACTATTTCTTCGAAGGCCTGTTCATCATCGTTTTCTCCGTTGCCGCGGCAATTTTTGCCGTTTGGCTGGGCAGTACCGGCCGCCATGACGATGTGGTCTACCGCATCCATTTCCCCGACTCGGTAAGCGGGCTTGCGGTCGGCGATCCGGTGAAATTCCGCGGCATCGATGTCGGCACGGTCAAGTCGATGATCATCGACCCTGACAATTCGCGTCTGGTGCTTGTGGATGTGAGGTTGCGCAAGGAAACCCCGGTTAAGACCGACACCCGAGCCAGCCTCGCGATGAAGGGCATCACCGGTGTCGTCTTCATCGAGCTGAACGGCGGAGACCCGGCGGCGAAGACGCTGCTTGCGGTCACGCCCCAGGATACGGTCCCCGAGATTCCTTCGGAAAAAACCGGCCTCAAAGCCATGCTCGACAATCTGCCGAAGCTGGTCGAGAAATTCTCATCCCTCGAGGACCAGGTCAAGAAAGTCGTGACGAGCGTCGGCGGGTTGACGGACAAGGTCAAGGACAACCCTTCCCTGCTGCTCAAAGGCCCCGACAAGGAAAGCAATAATGCCGGAAAGAAGTGACTGGAGAGCGTGCCTTCTCGACGCACAGAATAGGCAAACCCGGCAACGGCAATCGCGTTGCGGGAATTTGGAATCCCGATGCACAAGCCCATCGCATTCTCCTTAATGGCCGGTCTTTTGATGCTGAATCTCGTCGGCTGTGGCGAAGTGGCAACATTGCCGGAGGGCGCCGGAATCGGGCCGCACCCGGCCTTGCCGTCGCCGCATCCAACGCTCATACCGACGGTCCACATCGCCCCGGCCAAGGGCTGGCCGGCCGGGGCGACGCCGGTCGCGGCAGCCGGGCTTGCGGTGAACGCCTACGCGGCTGAGCTCGAACATCCCCGCTGGCTCTATGTCCTTCCCAACGGCGATGTACTTGTTGCCGAAAGCAATGGCCCGCCCCGGCCGGACGACGCGGGTGGCATCAAGGGCTGGGTGATGAGGCTGCTGAGGAAGCGTGCTGGCGGAGGAGTTCCAAGCGCCAACCGGATCACGTTGCTGCGCGACACGGACGGGGACGGCATCGCCGAGACGAGAACAGTTTTCCTGGCGGGACTCAATTCGCCCTTCGGCATGGCGCTCGTCGGCAGCGACCTCTACGTCGCCAACACCGATTCGATCATGCGCTTTCCCTACAATCCGGGCGACAGGCAGATCACCGCGCCGGGCGTAAAGGTTGCCGATCTTCCCGCAGGCACGATCAATCATCACTGGACCAAGAACATCGTTGCCAGCCCCGATGGCTCGCGCCTCTACGTGACGGTAGGCTCGAACAGCAATGTGGGCGAAAACGGCATGGAGAACGAGGTCAATCGAGCTGCCATCCTGGAGATTGATCTCGCGACCGGCCGCTCGCGGCTGTTCGCCTCGGGGCTGCGCAATCCGAACGGGTTGGATTGGCAGCCGCAAAGTGGGGCGCTTTGGACCGCGGTCAATGAACGCGACGAGCTTGGCAGCGACCTGGTTCCCGACTTCATGACGGCGGTCCAGGATGGCGCGTTCTACGGCTGGCCTTACAGCTATTACGGCCAGCACGTCGACGCGCGGGTGACGCCCCAGCGTCCCGATCTGGTGGCGCGTGCCACGGCGCCCGACTACGCGCTCGGCACGCACACCGCGTCACTCGGACTGGTGTTCTATCGCGCGAGTCTTTTGCCGCAGCGCTATGCCGGCGGGGCGTTCATCGGCCAGCACGGCTCGTGGAATCGGAACCCGCCGAGCGGCTACAAAGTCATATTCGTATCGTTCGCCAGCGGACGCCCTGTTGGGACTCCCGAGGACGTACTGACCGGCTTTATCGATGCGCAGGGCGATGCGCTTGGCCGCCCCGTAGGCGTGGCGGTGGATCGGGCAGGCGCTCTGCTCGTCGCGGACGATGTTGGCAACGTCATCTGGCGTGTGGTGCCGTCTGCGTCAACGCAGTAGATTTCCGCGTCTTGGGTAGGTAAGCGAACAGGACATTGCGCTGAAGGAGAGAAATATCATGCCGCTCAGAAAAGGATCCAGCCAGACGATCGTCAGCAGCAATATCAAGACGCTGGTGGATGACTGGAAGAAGGATGGATCGATCGGCACCAGCCATCCGCCGACAAAGAAGAAAGCGATCACGCAGGCCGTTGCCATCGCATTGACCAAGGCTGGCAAGAGTCGCAATCCGTAGCCGCGCAGGCGTAATGCCGCTGAGCGCGAGTTGACATCATCCTGACCTGCCCGATTCCGCTTCCTTGCCGTGACGGTCCAAACATCCGGCAAGGAAGGTTTAATCATGGGCGACTGATCCTCCGGCCGGGGCGGTGATCAGGGAACGAATAACGCAGAAACAGGTGGCTGCTGCCGCGCCGCACGTCGATCAGGGTCCCCCATCGGGCATCGAGCGGTGCGAACGCCTTTCCCATGACCAGGCTGAGCCGTCGGTCGTCAGCCTCACGTCCGGCAATCTGTGGCGCGAGAGTCAGGAACTGTTCGTCGACCAGGCGCTCAGCGTAAAAGTCGCCGAGTAATCGCGGTCCGCCTTCGACGAGGATCAGCTTGCCGCGCCTCACCCGACACACTTCGTCGAGGATGGCGCGCGCCGGAATCGCGCCCGCGCCGCGATGAATCGCGCGGATCTCAACCGAATCGGGCGTACTTTGCTTGGTCAAGCGCTTCGCACCGGCGGTCGTCGTAACGATCAACGCCGGCACCTTGCCGGTTGCGAACACCGGCAAGCGCAGATCGATCTCGCCGCTTCCGCTGACGATCACGTTCAGCGGGGCACCGCGCTTGCCCATCGCGTTGATCAGCCGCGAATAATCCTCGGCGAGCTCGGGAAAAATCGCTTCAGCCGTCCACACGTGCCGACGGTCGGTGCGGAGGGTACCGGAGCCGATGATCACCACGTCGGCAATGGCGCGCAGCAGGCCCATCACCATGCGATCCTGGGCGCTGAATCCGCTGATGTCCCCGCCGCTGGCGTGTCCCTTCGTATTGAGCGAGACCACGCCGTCGAGCGTGGTCACGAAGTTGCTGAAGACGTGTGGATGCGAGCGCGGCAGCGGCATCCGCAGGCATCCGTACAGACGCGCCAGCTTGGGAGGCAGCGGCAGCACCTTGCCGCGCTTCGTTTCGAAAAGCGTCTCGAGGGGTGCGAGAGTCGCAGAACCGGTCCGGGGCATGATGTCAGTCGCCATGCATTTCAGAGGGCTTCGCATTCGGGTAGAAGGTACCCGGGCCGATGAACCATCTGCTCCTGACGAACCCAAGCTTGCTCGGTATCGCTGATGGCTCGGCAACACACCGCGGGCTCGATCGTCGGCGAGATGATCGTCGGCGAGATGATCGGTGGCCGGTTGACCAACGCGCGGGCGATCGCGACAGGTTGCTGCGCACCGCCGGAAAGCAGGGCGACCTGCACCGGCGCCCCCGGTTTGCAAGGCGCCAAACGGGTGGCCCGGGCTCAATCGAACGCTATCGTTTCCGGGCACCCGCCGGCGCTGGTCGGGTAGTACCTGTCGAACGTCAGGTCGTTGACGCGGTAGGTGCCGATGAGCATCGGTACGCCGGTCAGCGATGTGCCCAGCTGACAGCGCTGCAGAAACGCCGTGCGGAAAAAAGGCTCATCGGCGAGCGCGCTGGTGGCCAAACAGAACAGGATGAGCGTACCCCAACTCTTCATGGCTATCTCCGGAGTGCAATCACGACGAGCCGAGGGAACCGGCTTCGGTCAAACCTTAGCCCCATCGCGGGTGGAATTCAAGCAGCGGCAGGTTTGCGGCCATTCCCGCCCCGGCCCGGCGACGTCGCGAATGGAACGCCCCCGATGCGCCGCGTGACCGCATCAGCTCGGTGGCGGGTGCGAGATCGCGGGACAGGTCCGTGTCGGGCGCTGTCCTGCGCGCAAACGAACCGTTGCCTGACACGAGATGAAGGGCTGGCCCGACGGATTGCCACCCCGGGAGCGGATTGAATGAGCAACATCAGCCCAGTCGACGCTTCAACGGAGTTTCAAACCGCGCTCGGCATATGTGTACGTCACAACCTCTGCGACCCCTATGTACGCCCGCGTACCGACGGAACGGGCGCGCGGCCCGTATACGTAACAGATGCGCACCTGCTGACCGTCCGCGTCATTCGAAACCTGAATGCGCGCGGATGGGTTAAATGCCCGGATAAACGTTCCTTGTGTCGATGGCAACTTCCGCGAAACTCGTCCTCCTGTCCGCATTGTTGGCCGCGCTTTGGGCTCACGACGCGGGCGCGGAAAAAAAGACGGTCTGCAGCATCACCGTCAACTCGTCGGACGAAAAGGAAACGTTTCGCCGGAGCTTGCCCGCGGACAAATACCGGTTTGTCGAGCTGGTGGAACGCGGCCGCTCCGATTGGCTGGCCTCCGCCTGCCGCCAAGGGGTTCGCTGCGATGTGCTCGTCATCTCCGGACACTATGACGGGGGAAATGAGTTTTTCTCCGACAAACTGGACTCGCGCGAGTTTCTGCCGGTCGACGAGATGGAGCGCGTCTCGTGCAGCGAGTCGTGTACGGGTTTGTTCGCGCAGCTGAAAGAGGTCTATCTTTTCGGCTGCAATACATTGAACCCGGAAGCGCTGAAAAGCGCCTCCGCCGAAATCGGCCGGAGCCTGATCCGTTCCGGGCATTCGCGTGCCGACGCCGAGCGCCTGACGCATGCGCTCAGTGCGCGCCATGGAGAGAGCAGCCGCGACCGCATGCGTCTGGTATTCAAGGACGTTCCGGTGATCTACGGCTTTTCGTCGGTCGCGCCGCTCGGTCCGGCGGCGGCATCGGTCCTGAGCCGCCACTTCCAGTCCGCGGGACCGGCAGAGGTTGGCAGCGGGCGCACCAGCGCCGGGATGCTCGGCCGTTTTGCCGCCAACTCGATGGTCGCGGCGAGCGGAATGAGCGATTCGGATCCGCAGGCTGCCCATCGGGACGACGTCTGCCAATTTGCCGATGATCGCCTGACGCCTGCCCAGAAGCTCGGCTTCGTGCACCAGCTGCTGGGACGCGAGATGGCGGAAGTGCGCATGTTCCTGGGCCGCCTCGAGAAATCTGCTTCGTCGCTCGGCGAGACCGAACGACAGGATCCGGAGGTTGCGCGGATACTGGACGAGATCGCGCGCGACGACGCGGCGCGCACGCGGTATCTGGACTTTGCGCGCGACGCCGACCAACCGGCGATTCGCGTCCGCATGCTTGAACTAGCGGGCAATCTGGGCTGGCTTTCGCCTGCGGAGCAACGGACGGAGGTTGTCCGGATGATCGGCGACATGCTGGCGGAGAACTCGGTGAGCGCGTCGGACGTGGACCTGGTGTGCGAACTCAACAGGGACCATGACCTCGACCAGGAGCGCGTCCGGCTGCAGGTTCCGCAGGCGCAGGCTGACCGGGTGACGCATGCCGCGCTTCTCGCCTGCCTCGGAAGCGCCCAGGGTCATGCCCGGTTGTTGCGCGCATTGACGAGCCCCAACGACGCCGATGTCCAGATCGCGCAGGTTTACTTTCGCCATCGGCCGATCGAGGACGTGATGGAGCTTCGCGTCGTCGCCACGGCGATCGCGAAGATGAACGGCTTGGAGGCACAGATCCGGGCGCTGCATACGCTTGCAAGCCACCGCATGTCCGATCGCGAGAGCCTGGGCGAGCTGACGCGTCTGTTTCCCGTCGCCGAGTCGGTCGGCGTTCAAACCGCCATCGCCGGCATCCTGATTCGCGCCGACTATCGGGCAATCGACAAACCCGACCTGGTGCAGACACTCCGTCAGCATCGCCTGAAGTCTTTGGCCGGCGAAAATCTGATCGACGTGCTCATACGCCGCCTGCAGGCGGATTAGCGCCAACAGGCATTGGTCGAACCTCGGCGTCGAGCCGCTCGCACGGTCGCGAAGGGGTGCCCAACCGGGCAGCCGGCGCGGGTCGCTTCGCGCTCGAGGCGCTCCGATTTCGGACCAGTGTCCGCGGGAGGGGCGCAATGCCCCTTCCGCCGGCGGATGACCCTTCCCGCCTCCAGGCCGTCCAAGGGCGAACGGGCCGTGCAATACTAGCGCGCTTGTTTAGCGCCAGTCCGGTCATCCATGGCTACCTCCACGAGACTCGTCTTGCTCGCCGCGTTGCTGGTCGCGGTGTGGGCGCACGACGTCCGCGCCGACAAGAAGACCGTCTGCACCATCACGGTCAATTCACCCGACGAGCAGCAAATATTCCGCAGGAATCTTCCGCCGGACGAATTCGATTTTGTCGAGTTGGTTGAACGCGGCCGCCCCGATTGGCTGGCATCAGCTTGCCGCAAGGGTGTCAGCTGCGACGTACTCCTCATCTCCGGCCATTTCGACGGCGGCACCGAGTTCTACTCGGATCGCCCGGATGTGCCTGAGTTCCTGCCGGTCGACGAGCTGGAGCGCGTCTCATGCAGCGACTCGTGTCCGGGACTCTTCTCGAAGCTCAAGGAAGTCTATTTGTTCGGCTGCAACACGCTCAACGCGGAAGCGATGAGGAGTACCGGGGCCGAGATCGAGCGAAGCCTCATCCGGTCCGGGCACTCCCGGGCGGACGCCGCGCAGCTGTCGCGCGCGTTGAACGAGCGTTACGGTGAAAGCAACCGCGATCGGATGCGCAATGTCTTCAAGGACGTTCCGGTCATCTACGGGTTTTCGTCGAAGGCGCCGCTTGGGGCGGCCGCAGGCCCCATCCTGGAGCGCTATTTTCGATCGGGCTCGGGTGGGGAGGTTGGGAGCGGCCAGGCGAGCGCCAAGCTGCTGGGTCTGTTCGCATCCAGCTCGATGACCGTCGCCGCGGGGTTGAGCGATTCGGATCCCCAGGCCGATTTCCGGCGCGACGTTTGCCATTTTGCCGATGATCGGTTGTCACCGGCGCAGAAGGTCGGCTTCGTCCATGGGCTGCTGGGTCGCGAGATGGCGGAAGTCCGCATGTTCCTCGATCACATCGAGAAATACGCGGCGTCGCTCAACGAAGCCGAGCGGCAGGCGGCTCCGGTTTCTCGGGCGCTCGACGAGTTGGCGCGCGATGAGGGGGCCCGTACGCGCTACATGGACTTTGCGCGCGACGCTGACGAGCCGGCCGTTCGCGCCCGCATGATGGCGCTGGCACACGGTTTCGGCTGGCTCTCGCCGGCGGAGCAAAAGGGGGAGGCCATGCGGATGATCGGCGAACGATTGGCCGGCAATTCCGTTACCGCGGCCGACGTGGACCTGGTTTGCGCGCTGAACAAGGACGGCGAGCTGGGCCAGGAGTTGCATCGGCTTCAGGTGTCGCCGGCGCAGGCCGGCAAGCTCCCGCATGCGGCGGTGCTCGCCTGTCTGGGGAGCGCGGAGGGCCATGCGCGGGTGCTGCGCGCCCTGACGAGCCCCAATGATGAAGACGTGCAGATCGCGCAGGTCTATCTGCATCACCGGCCGCTCGCCGATGCGACCGAGCTGCGCACTGTCGCGACCGGAATCGCGCGAATGAACGGCACCGATGCGCAGGTTCGCGCGCTCGACACGCTGGCGCGCCATCAGCTCTCCGATCGCGAAAGTCTGGAGGAGCTGACGGGGTTGTACCCGCGCGCCAAGTCCGTCGACGTTCAGCGCGCCATTGCCGGTATCCTGATTCGCGCCGACTACCGGGCGATCGCGACGCCCGAACTCGTGCGCGCGCTGCGCCAATATCGGCTGAAACCCTCTAACGGCGAAGACCTCATCGACGTTCTCATCCGCCGCCTTCAGGCGCCATAGCCGGCAGCCGCGGACCGATAGCATTCGTGATCGGCGAGCGCTGCCGGATTCAGGAGCGCAATCGTGACGCTAAGTGCACCCGATCCCGGCCTGGTCGACAAGCTCGTCGTCGCCAATCGCATCCTGTACGGGCGAGGTGTCGTCGACGGTTTCGGGCATGTCAGCGCGCGTCACGACAAGTCTCCCGGACACTTCTTGCTGGCGCGCAACCTGGCGCCGGGCCTCGTCCGGCGCGATGACATCATGGTCTTCGACCTGGACGCTGTCGCGCTCGATGGCGCAGGACGCCGCGTCTATCTGGAGCGCTTCATCCATGGTGAAATCTATCGCGCACGCCCTGACGTGCAGGCGATCGTCCATAGCCACTCGCCGAGCGTGATCCCCTTCGGCGTCACCCGGTACCCGCTGCGGCCGGTGTTCCACGCAAGCGGTTTTCTCGGAGAGGGTGCGGCGCTGTTCGAGATACGCGAGGTTGCGGCGGATACGGATATGCTGATCAGCACCGGCGCGCTTGGCGCAGCCCTGGCCAGGACGCTCGGCTCGCGCTCGGCCGTGCTGATGCGCGGGCACGGGTCGACGATCGTCGGCGTCTCGCTCGAACAGGTCGTGTACCGGGCGATCTATGCCGAGGTCAACGCGAAGCTGCAGATCCAGGCGATTTCGCTCGGCGAGGTGACCTATCTCAACGAGCAGGAAGCCGCGTATGCGGCGTCCGCCAACGACACCCAACTGGCACGCAACTGGGAGTTGTGGCAGCGGGAGATCGGACCCGTCGAGTAGACGTCCGGCACATCGCCGAATAAAGTAGGGTCAGACTCGACTTTCCCGACGGGCGTGCTAGTGCCCCGTCTGCAGCGAAAGTCGAGTCTGACCCTACTTTCGTGCAGGAGAGCGCGGCCGGCGTCGGCGCGTCACTTGGCGCCGCGCGTGTAGTACTTGAACAGTTCGTCCCGCTGCGGCTTGGTCAGCGCTGCCGGCAGAAACTTCAGGCTGACCGCATCCGCCATCGCTTCGTCGAGCCCGGAGAGCCGATCGAGCCGGAGATTCTCCTTCGGGTAGAACTGATCGCGAACGTCCCTGGCGAGGCCTTCGGAAATACCGACAAACTGGGCGTAGGCCTTGAGCGCGTCGGGGTTCGAATACATCCATTCCAGCGTTTCGCGGTAGGCCGCCAGGAAACGGTCGACCGCGTCGCGCCGCCGCTCCACGGTCGCCGTATTGGCGATCATCAGACGAACCGTCTGATTGCGAAAGGCCGGCACGTCGCTTTCGCGAACGACGATACGGACGCGGCCCTGCTGCAGCGCTTCGACGGCGAACGGCGGGGAAGACCAGCCGATATCGACCTGGCCCGACATCGTCTGCGTGAAGGTCGCCGCAGGATTGCCGGTCGCGACCGGTTTCAATTGAACGCCGAATTCCCGGATGAAGGCCAGCACCGCAAGGTTCGTCGACGAACCGGTGGTGGAGTAGGCAATGGTCTTTCCGGCGGCGTCCTTGATGCTCTTGACCGGCGACTCCGCGGGGACATACCAGAACAGATCGTCCGCGCCCGTGGTCGAGTTGGCGATGGCGCGCACGGGTGCGCCTTTGGCGAAGGCACCGAGCAACCCTGACGTGCCCACGCCAAGTCCGATGTCCACGCTGCCGGAAATCACCGCTTGCAGCGTCTCGCCCCCACCTTGGGTGTAGAGCAACTCAAGCGTCAAGCCGTGCTTCTTGAAAATGCCGGCTTTCTGGCCAAGCTCGGGCGGTGAGTTCTCCCAGTTGCCGCGCTGCCCGATCGCGAGCTTGAGCGTGTCGTCCGCGACAGCGCTTGCACTCCCGATCGTCAACAGGATGGCAGCCAGCCATTGCCGCGTCAGCCCGAGTGTCATCGTGTTCTCCTCCCGCGTCGAAGTCCTGAGTTCCCCTTACCCGCTGCGCGCGCGTTTTTGCACGCGTTTTTTTGCAACATTGTCGCCGTCACGGGGGACTCAGCGTGCGCTTTCGCTCGGTTTCGCGCGATGCTCGCGCGCTACGGCGTTATGCGGACGGGGAGCATACGGCGTGCTCACCCCGGCGGCAAATCCTGCCTTCGGCCACTTGCAAATGCCGTGAGCAGATCAATCGGCAGCGGAAAGACGATGGTCGAACTCTTGTCGCCCGCGATATTGGCCAGCGTTTGCAGGTAGCGCAGTTGCATCGCCTGCGGTTGCTGCGACAGGATCTGAGCCGCCTGCAGCAGTTTTTCCGAAGCCTGCAACTCGCCTTCGGCATGAATGATCTTCGCCCGCCGCTCGCGCTCCGCTTCCGCCTGCCGCGCAATCGCCCGGATCATCGTCTCGTTGAGGTCGACGTCCTTCATTTCGACGGTGGACACCTTGATGCCCCAGGCGGCGGTCTGGACGTCGAGCACCTGCTGGATGTCGGAATTGAGCTTTTCCCGCGCCGCCAGCAACTCGTCGAGTTCGTGTTTGCCGAGCACCGCGCGCAGCGTCGTCTGCGCGAGCTGGCTGGTGGCCTGGTAGTAGTTCTCGACCTGGATCACGGCCTTGGCCGGATCGACGATACGGAAATACACCACCGCGTTGACCTTCACCGATACGTTGTCGCGCGTGATCACGTCCTGCGGCGGCACATCCATGACGACGGTGCGCAGGTCGATGCGGACCATTTGCTGAACCACGGGAATCAGCAGGAAGAAGCCGGGACCCTTTACCATCCAGAACCGGCCGAGCATGAAGACGACGGCACGCTGATATTCGCGCAAGACCCTGAACGACATCGCGATGACCAGCGCAATAATGACGACGATCGTGCCGAAACCCAATCCGACGTACATGTTCAGACTCCTTTATCGGCATCCGTCACGGGGACGACGGACAGTGTGAGATCGCTGCGCGCGGTGACGCGCACGTGCTGGCCGCGATGGATCGGAACCGGGCTCACCACCCGCCATTGCTCGCCGTGGATCCGCGCCCAGCCTTCGGTTTCGACATCGTCGAGCGTGACGCCCTCGCTGCCGATCAGCTCCTCGGCGCCGGTGACGATCGGACGCCGGCGGGCCTTCAGTGCAACGCCCGCGATGCAGAATATGAACAGCGCGGTGACGACGACGACGGTCGCGATGAGCGACAGGGGAATGCCGAAGCCGGGCACATCGGTGTCGATCAGCATGACTGCGCCGATCGAAAACGCGACGACACCGCCGATGCCGAGCGAACCGTACGCCGGCAGAAAGACTTCGGCCGCCATGAACGTCAGGCCGAGCAGGATGAGCCCCAGTCCGGCGTAGTTCACCGGCAGCATCTGCAGCGCGAACAGCCCGAGCAGCAGGCAAATGGCGCCAAGCACGCCGGGCAGCGCCAAGCCCGGATTCCAGAACTCGAAGAACAATCCGTAGACGCCGGCCATCAGCAGCATCAACGCGACGCTGGGGTCGGTGATGATGGCCAGGAACCGGGTCCGCCAATCGGGCGCGATCGTCGTCAGCGGCGCCGCCGACGTATCGAGCACGCGGTCGCCGCCCGCGGTGGATACTCTGCGGCCATCGAGCTTCGCCAGAAGGTCCGGCACGTCGCGCGCCGTCAGATCGATCACGTTCTGGGCGAGCGCTTCGTCGGCGGACAGGCTGACCGCTTCACGCACCGCGCGTTCCGCCCACTCGACGTTGCGCCCGCGCATTTGCGCGAACGAACGGATGTACGCGGCCGCATCGTGCACCTGTTTCCGCGTCATTGCGCCTTGCCCTTCGGCGTGGT
>JAAFGU010000383.1 GCA_010365205.1 Aromatoleum sp.
CCAAGGCGCGGCAATCGGCGCCGGCACCGGTCTGCTCTTCGGCGGAGCTGCCGGAAGCAATGCCGCGGGCCTCTCCTACTACGAGGCGCAGCGTCGCTACGACACCGCGTATATGCAGTGCATGTACGCCCGCGGTCATCAGATTCCGGGACGCAGGGTCGTCTATACCGGCCCCGCGTCCGCTTACCCACCGCCGAACTATCCGCCTCCGCCGGGGATGGTGCCCAATGCCGGCGCGCCATCGTATCCGCCACCCGGCACGCCGCCGCCACCGGGCGCTCAGCCGCCGCGCGGGTAAGCCAACCGCGCCGAGCGCTGCGTAGCGACGGATTTCCGTCCGGCGCTACGCCGATGGCGGTCTACAGGACTTCACATCGCGCCATCAGGATTTCCCGGCACGCGGACCAGGCTTCAAGGGCCGGCGCGTGCACCGTCGCGGGGATCGGTACGACAGCGCAGTCGGTGCGCGCGACCGTCGAGTCTCTGACGACAGTCCCCGACCGTATGAGACCCGACGTATCGCCGTAGCCGCCCCTCCCGGTGTACTTGAAGCTGCGGTAGGTGGGATTCAGCCGTTCGGCGAGCCCCAGCCATTCGGAGAGTCGTTCGAGGACGACGTCGGTCGCCGTGATCAATCGGTCCGAGTCGATGAAAGCCGCTCGCTTGTTCAACCGCAGGCTGAGCCGTTCGAGATACCGGAGTCGCTCGCAGTAGTAGCGCAAAACCGCGACCGGATCGTTGGGGACGTTGGCGACCTTCAAGTCGCGGGTCATTCCGAGAATGCTCTGCAGCGCCTTCGCGGGGTTGCGCAGCAGAAACAGGATCCGGACATCGGCACGGTCGAGCACCTCTGGGGCGATCTCGTCGTGGTTATGCAGGACCTTGTCCAGCACCCACTTTCCGACGACGGGGGTGCCGATCGTTTCCCCGACGCTTCGCACGAGCCGGCGAAGATCGCGCTCTCCGTGATAGCTCAGATGCATCTCGGCGTAGCCGGCGACCTCCGCGTTGCTTCCCAGGATGTGGCAGAGCAGGCTCGACAGGCTGCGCATGTGGCCGAGAACGAAGATGTACCCCCTCACGCGAAAATCGTCGGCGTCGCCGAGGTATTTGAACGTGTAATTCACGGCGTTGCGCTCCCTGTCGCGTCGGCGTGTGAAATTGGCGCTCGTTTTCGCGGCAGCCGCTGGTAGCAACCGGGGTGGACGGCCTGCGTCGCTAGGCGTGCGCCATCCGTTGTCCGTGCTCGCGCGTGGCGTGGAAGCTGACCTTCGTCCAACGCTCCATCGTCACCTGCAGATTGTACTTGTTGGTCGCGAGAAACACCGGGTTGCCGTCGACGTCGGTAGCGAGCGAGGCCGCCTGCTCGCGCTCGAAGCTGCGTCGTGTCGTTTCCTCGGGATAGGTGAGCCAGCGCGCGGTGGCGATGCCGGCCGGGTCATAGAGTGCGTCGACCTTGTATTCGCGCGCGAGCCGGTCAGCCACGACCTCGAACTGCAGCTGGCCGACGGCGCCCAGAAGCAGCGAGTGACCCGACACCGTTTCGAACACCTGGATCGCGCCTTCTTCGCCGAGTTCGCGCAGACCCTTCTGCAGCTGCTTGGCCCTGAATGGATCGCGCGGGCGTGCGACGCGGAAGAGCTCGGGCGCGAAATAGGGAATCCCTTTGTAGGCGAGCGGCTCGCCTTCGGTGAGGGTGTCGCCGATCTGCAGTTGTCCGTGATTGTGGATGCCGATGATGTCGCCGGCCACCGCGTCCTGGCTGGCGACGCGCTCGTTGGCCATGAACGTCATCACGTTGCCCAGATTCATCTCGCGTCCCTGCCGCTGGTGCTGTACTTTCATGGCCGCCTTGTAGCGGCCCGAGCAGACGCGGAAGAACGCGATGCGGTCGCGGTGTTTTGGATCCATGTTCGCCTGGATCTTGAACACGAACCCCGTGAATGCGGGTTCGGCCGGATGCACCAGGCGCAGGCTGCCGTCGCGCGGCTGCGGCGGCGGCGCCCATTCGACCAACGCCTGCAGGATTTCCTGGACGCCGAAATTGTTGATCCCGGAGCCGAAGAACACCGGCGACTGCCGGCCCCCCAGAAATTCCGCGAGGTCGAACGGCGTGCTGGCGCTGCGGATCAGATCGATATCCCGTCGCAGCGCCGGCATTTCGTCCGGGAAGAGCTCCGCGAGCCGCGGATTGTCGAGTCCCGCGATCAGTTCCTGCTCGTCGCTGCGCCGTTCCTCGCCGGGCGTGAAGCGGACCAGCCGGTCGCGCATCAAGTCGAACACGCCGCGGAATGCCTTGCCCATGCCGATCGGCCAGCTGATCGGCGCGCAGTCGATCCTGAGCACCGACTCAATCTCCTCGAGCAGCGCCACCGGCTCGCGCACCTCGCGGTCCATCTTGTTCACGAACGTGATGATCGGCGTGTCGCGCAGCCGGCACACCTCGATGAGCTTGATCGTCTGTTCCTCGACACCCTTGGCCGCGTCGATCACCATGACGGCCGCGTCGACGGCGGTCAGGACGCGGTAGGTGTCTTCGGAGAAGTCCTGGTGGCCCGGCGTGTCGAGGAGGTTGATCGTGTGGCCGGCATACTCGAACTGCATCACCGAGCTCGTCACCGAGATGCCGCGCTGCTTTTCCACTTCCATCCAGTCCGACGTGGCGTGGCGCGAGCTCTTGCGCGCCTTGACCGTCCCGGCCATCTGAATGGCGCCGCCGAACAGCAATAGCTTCTCCGTCAGCGTCGTCTTCCCCGCGTCCGGATGAGAAATGATGGCGAAGGTCCGACGCAGCGCGACGTCGCGGGCAATATCGGCGGAATAGGCAGGAGTGTTCATTCGGAAACAAAAAAAGACCGCCGGCCGGAGCGGCAGGCGGCGGGTTCGGCGCGAATTATAGCAACCGCGGCCGGTCGCGACGGTTCGGCGGCC
>JAAFGU010000384.1 GCA_010365205.1 Aromatoleum sp.
CGCCCATCGCCGCGGGCCCCGGCTGCAGTGTCCCGTCGGCGCCGCGAAGCCAGGGGTCCGCCAGCGATGCGGTCGCGCGCGCCGCAGGAGCCGTCGCTGCAATCTCGGTTGGCGTAATCGGCACAGGGGAGGCGGGCCGTGCGTCATCTGCGTTCAACGCTCCGGTCACCGAGCGTGCGGCCTGCTCGAGCCCCGCGACGCGCTGTTCGAGCGCCGCGATCCGACGGAGCCACTCGCCGTCATGCGCCAACGACCGCATCTCCGGCCGACCGGGCATCGGTGTCAACGAGGTCACCGGATCCGGCTTGCGGAAGTTCGCCCGCTGGCGGCTGCCCGCGAACAGCGCGCCGATGAAAAATCCCGCCAGGCCGCCCAGCACTGCGCCCCAATCGTGCCCGATGAAATTTCCGGCGGCCGCGCCGATGAACAATCCGATCAATGCCCACATCGATGTTTCTCCTTGTCTCGCCGGACCTTCAGCGTCGATCGCCGCGCAGCGCAAGCACCGTCGCCTGCAGGCTCTCGGGCGTCACTCGATCCGGCGGCACCGGCGGCGCGACGACGAGCGCAATCCGCGAAAAGAACCTGCGCAGTCGCTGAAACACACCGACTTCGCGCGAGCGGCTGAAGACGCTCCCCCAGAGACCGCGCAGCGCCATCGGGATGACCGGCACGGGCGTCGTCGCAATCATCTGCTGGACGCCCGGGCGGAACGGATTCATCTCGCCGGTCTGCGTCAGCCGGCCCTCGGGGAAGATGGCGACGATCTCGCCCGCCGCCAAAGCCTTCGCCGCTTCCGCGAACGCGCGAGCCTTCATCGCGGGATCCTCGCTGGCCGGCGCGATCGGGATCGTCCGCATTGTGCGGAAGATGAACGACAACACCGGGACCATGAAGATGCGGTGATCCATGACGAAGCGAATCGGCCGTCGCACCGCACCGGCGATGACGACGGCGTCGACCAAGCTTACGTGGTTGCACACGATGATGCACGGCCCCTCCGCCGGAATGTTGTCGAGCCCTTCCTTGTCGACGCGATAGAACGTATGGACGAGGAGCCACGCGAGGAATCGCATCAGGAACTCGGGGACAAGGCCGTACACGTACAGCGCCACCGCCGCGTTCAGGATCGCCGTAACCAGGAACAAATCGGGAATCGACAGCCCCGCCTCGAGCAGTCCGATCGCGATGCCGGCTGACGCGACCATGAACAGTGCGTTCAGGATATTGTTTGCGGCGATGATTCGCGACCGGTGCGACGGCGCCGAGCGCTCCTGAATCAGCGCGTACAGCGGCACGATGTAGAAACCGCCGAAGAGCCCGATCAGCACGAGGTCGGCGGCGACGCGCCAGTGCGCGGGTGGCGTAAAGAATTCGGCTAGGCCGGCGAGTTCCGTCGCGCGCAGCCCTCGGCTCGCGAACCACAGGTCGACCGCAAAAACGGACAATCCGATCGAGCCGAATGGCACGAGTCCGAGCTCGACCTTGCGGCCCGAAAGGCGCTCGCACAACAGCGACCCGATGCCGATGCCGACCGAAAACAAAGCGAGCAGGAACGTCACCACCTGCTCGTTGCCGCCCAGCACGTCGCGGCTGAACCCGGCGAACTGCGCGAGAAACGTCGCGCCGTAGAACCAGAACCACGAAATGCCCAGCATCGACAGCCAGACAACGCGATTGCCCTGCGCGAATCGGAGGTTCTTCCAGGTTTCGGTAAACGGGTTCCAGTTGATCGCGAGGTCGGGATCGACGGCGGGCGTGTGCGGGATCGCGCGACTGACGAGGTACCCTGCCGCCGCCACCGCGACGGCAAGCGCGCCGGCGTAGAGCGGGCCGTACGTATCGATCGCGACGACGAGTCCGCCAGCGATCGTGCCCAGCAGAATCGCAACAAACGTCCCCATCTCCACCAGTCCGTTGCCGCCGATGAGCTCGTCGCTCTCCAGATGCTGCGGCAGGATCGCGTACTTCACCGGTCCGAACAGCGTCGAGTGGACCCCCATCAATGCCAGCGCGACGAACAGAAGCGAAAGGCTGCGCTGCCAGAAGCCGGCGAGTCCGATGGTCATAATCGCGATTTCGAGGATCTTGATGAGGCGGATCAGCCGCGATTTCTCATACTTGTCGGCAAGCTGACCCGAAGTCGCCGACAGCAGCACGAACGGGGCGATGAAGACGGCTCCGGCGAGGTTCACCAGCGCGTTCGGGCCGAGCGAGGTGAGACTCGCCGCCTTGAACGCCACGAAGATGATCAGCGCATTCTTGAAGATGTTGTCGTTGCCGGCGCCGAGGAACTGGGTCCAGAAGAACGGCGCGAAACGGCGCTCGTTCAACAGGTCGAATTGGTTGGGCCGATGCAAGGAGCCTCCGTGAAAGTGGAACGGCGTGGGGATTCAGCGCGCAGCTTCGAGATAATCGAGTACGGCCGACAATGCGTCGCGGACGGCATCCGGCTCGGTCCAATACCACACCTCGCGACCGATCTTCTCGCTGTGGAGAATCCCGGCATCGCGCAGCACTTTGAGGTGATGAGCGACCGCGGAACGCGACAGAGGCGATGCGGCGACGATCTGGCCGACGTGGAGCCGTTCGCCCGGCTCGAACATCAGAACGATCCGCTGCCGGTGTTCGTCGCCGAGCGCGACGAACATGCGCGCGGTGCGGCGCCAGGCGCGCGGGACGGCGCGGGCATAACTCGGTCGCAAGCGGCACCTCCAGTCGTGGCGGCACGTCAATCATCCGGCGCCCGGCCGCCACCGAATTTCAATTCCACATCCCGGATCGCGCACAAGGGATCGCGCTCGGGCGGATCGGACAATACGACCCAATACGAAAAAATACGACTAAATAACTAGTTACGTTGTCGAAAAGTGTAGCCGGATTCCGGCGCTTGTCAACGGCCAAAATCGACGAGCCCAAGCCAATCGAC
>JAAFGU010000385.1 GCA_010365205.1 Aromatoleum sp.
CGGCCCCCGCCCCGGCGGCACCGCGGGGCGGGAGGCCGCTACGGCGCGGGGAGCGGCCGTTTTCGCGCGAAGGGCGCCGTCACGCGACGGGCAGCAGCAATTCGAGCGTCGTGCCCGTCGGCGACGGCGTGATATCGAGCTTCCCGCCGACGCTCCTGGCGCGTTGCCGCATGTTGGCGAGCCCATGCCCGGCATGATCGCCGCGGAAGCCCTTGCCGTTGTCGCGCACGCGTATGTAGGCATGCGCGCCGAGGGCGTCGACGCCGGTTTCCACACTGACCGAATCGGCGTCGGCGTGCTTCAGCACGTTGGTCAACGCCTCCTGCAGAATGCGCAGGATGTGCAGCACGTTCTGCGGCGTGAGACAGGCGAGCCTCGGGACTTCCTTCACCTGCCAATCGAGGCGGATGCCGCATCGTTTGAGGCGACCGTCGAGCCGGTAGCGGAGGTTTCCAAGCACCGCCAGCAGATCGTTGTCGGTCGGCTCCAGCGAATCGATGGTGAGGCGCAGATCCTCGAGACATTCGCGCAGCACGGTTGCGACCTCCGCCGACGACAGGGCGCCCTGCTCGACCATGCTCAGTGTCGAAATGAGCTGCCCCCCGATGCCATCGTGCATGTCGCTCATTATTCGCTGGCGCTCCTCGGCGATGGCCTGCCGCTGCTCCAGCTGCTGCATCTGACGGAAGTTCCGTTCGAGCTCGGCGTGCTTTTGCGCGACCCGCTGTTCGAGTTCGGCGTTGAGCTTCTGCGCTTCCTTGAGCGCGCAAATGAACCGGTCGATCAGAATCCAGACGAGCATCAGATTGAGCGGCAGGAAGTCGTACAAGTCCAGCCGGAGATGCCCGAATGGGTGCGACAGCAGGTACTGGTAGGACCCATCGAACAGGTGAACGGACGCCGCAAGCGTCACCAGCACGTTTTCCACCTTCGGATCCCGCCACGCGGTATAGGCAAAGATGCCGACATAGGCAATCGTGAAAGCGAAAACCGGTCGCCACCACTCGATGTTGCCGATCCCGGCGATTAGATCCAGGTCCCCGGCCAGCCCCAAGCCCATCAGGAGCGCGAAGACGCACCACAGCCCGCGTTCGATCCTCGGCCAGTCCAGCCCGGCGAAGCGCAGGGCAAACATCGTCATGAACATGATCTTGCCGTAAGCCCCGACGTCGACCCATGCTTCCCACCACGGCTGCGGCACCGGAGGAAACCGGACAAAATAATTGGACGTAAATATTGCCCAGCACAACGCCGACAGACCGAAGTAGGCGTAGATGGTGTCGTCCCGGCGGCGCAGCCACAGCAGCAGGGAAAAAACCCCCCATAGCAATGCTAACGCGCTGCAGAACTGCACGCCGGTCACCTGCCAGAAAAACCGCCGTTCATATTCGGGACGTACGGCAAGGTCTTCCCCTACCGCGATCGGCGTCAGGGCGTGCGCGCCCGTGCCGACAAGGCGCACGAAGAGTTCGTTCGCTCCCGCGTGAAGCGCCGCCGGCGGAATGAACATGTATTGCGGATACACGGCGTTCTGCGGGCGCGCGATCGAACCGGATCGGCCGATGTAGTTGCGGTTGGCGAACACCTCACCGACGGGACGAACCCGGGTAATGAAGACCGCGTACGGTTGGTCCGGCTGCTCTGCGAGATCGAAACGAAAACGGTACCAGCCGGATTGTTGCTTGACATCGGGCCGGGAATCCGCCCACAGATCGGGCAACGCCTGCGGCTGCCATGCGGCGTCCGCGTCGGGTGGCTCGTTCGAGTCGCTCAGGAGGAATTCCGCGGACGGCAGATGCAGCACCGTATCCGCGGCAGTGGATGTGGCCGGACGCGCGATCGACAGCAGCGCGCACAGACCGAACAGCAGGCAGCGCCGTGCGCGCATCCCCAGATCGTGCGAAGAACTTGTGCCGCAAAGGCTAGATAAGCCCCAGCTTGCTCGCTTCATAGACGGCCTCCCCCCGCGAGTGCACGGCGAGTTTCTGATAGATTTTCTTCACATGCGTCGTGACCGTATGCGGTGAAATCGACAGCAACCGGGCGATTTCGGCAAAGCTGAATCCCTTGGCGATCAGCGCGAGCACTTCCGTTTCCCGCGCCGACAGTCCCGTGGTGTCCGCCGGCTTCTCGTCGGGTGGGTCCGCCCGGTGCTGGAATCGCTTCAACAACTGGCGCGCGATCCCGGGGCTGATCGGCGAGCCGCCTGCACGCAGTTGCGTGATCAGCCCGACGAACTCCTCCGGAATGCTGTCCTTGAGGATGTAGCCCGTCGCGCCGGCTTCGATGGCGCCAAGCACATGCTCCTCGTCGCCGAACACCGTGATCACCATGATGTCGGTCGCGGGGTGGCGCTGCGACGTGTCGCGGATCAAGTCGATGCCGCTTCCATCGGGCAGCCCCAGATCGGTCAGCAGAACGTCGGGCGCGGACTTGCTGATCGCCTGCCGGGCCGATCCGAGGTCGGCGACGGCGGCAAACAATTCCAGCGTGGCGTCGGACGCGATGATCTTGCAGAACCGCGTCAGAAACGCCGGATCGTCTTCGACGATCATCACGGTGATCATCACGCCTCCCGCCGAATTGCGTCACCCGGCCCGATGATACCGAGTGCCTGCCGGGCGACAATACCTCAAACGCGGGATGTTCGACACGGAGGTCACGTGCGTTGGCAATGGCGACGGTGAGTTGACGACACGTTGCCAGGCCTGCGGGTACGATCCCGCGCCGTGTCCGCGCTGAAGCTGAAAATCGCGCGAATCACGTCGCTGAGCCGGTGCATCAGCCATCGATGCGACCGCAGTTGGGTGCAACTCCCAAGGCTGGATGAAGGCGACATGCCGCGACTGCTCGACGAACGACGAACGACGAACGACGAACGACGAACGACGAACGACGAACGACGAACGACGAACGACGAACGACGA
>JAAFGU010000386.1:0-2923 GCA_010365205.1 Aromatoleum sp.
CGTGGCGCGTCTCGCCGGCGTAATATCGGCCGCGACGCATGCGGCAACCCCGGCCGCGGCGCCCGATTCGCGATTCCGCCGGGCGTCGGATTCTCGCGCTGGTTGAGACCCCCGATGGACACTTCGCGTTTTCACGGCATCTATCCGATCCTCTACGCGCTGTTCGATGCGAAAGGCCGGCCGTTGCGCGCGCCGATCGCTGCGCAGGTCGAGGCGGCGATAAAGCACGGCGCGCACGGCGTCGCGATCCTCGGCCTCGCGACCGAGACCAACAAGCTCAACGTCCGCGAGCGGCGGCGGATCCTCGAATGGACGGCGGAAGCGCTGAACAAACGTCTGCCGCTGGCGGTGACCGTCGCCGAGCCCTCCGTTCACGGTCAGGCGGGGTTTGTCCGAGTGGCGAAGGATGCCGGCGCCGATTGGGTGATCCTCCAGCCGCCGCCGGTGGCGGGTCTTCCCGAACTCGAATACCTGCGTTTTTTCGGCGCGGTGGCCGACGAGACCGACCTGCCGGTCGCGATCCAGAACGCGGCGCAATTCCTCGGCGTCGGGCTGTCGAACGCCGGACTGAAGACGCTTCACCGCAATCATCCGAATATCTGCCTGCTCAAGGGCGAGGCGCCGGCGCACGTGATCCAGCGCCTGATCGAAGACACGGATGGCGCTTTCCGCGTATTCAACGGCCGCGGCGGGATGGAACTCACCGACTCGCTGCGCGCCGGCTGCGCCGGAATCATCCCGGCGCCGGAGTGCTTCGACATTCAGGTGAAGATCTACGAGCGGATGCGCTCCGGCGACGAAGCCGAGGCCGAGCGCCTGTACCGCGAAATTCTGCCGCTGATCGTGTTCATGATGAGTTCGCTCGACACCTTCCTCTGCTACGGCAAGCGGATCACCGCGCGGCGCCTCGGCATCGCCGAGGTCATCGATCGGGCGCCCGCGCAGCGTCCGAGCGAATTCGGCCTGATGATGGCCGAGCGGCTCGCCCACGCACTGCCGCCGTTTTGAGCGCGACGTCGGGCATCCACTCGCCGCTTCCGCAAAGCAGGACGGCCGCCTTGCTACTTCGCGATCTCGACCTCCGCTTCGACCTCGACCGGGATGTTGAACGGCAACTCGGCCATCCCGACGGCGGAACGCGCGTGCGCCCCGGCATCCGGCCCCCACAGTTCCAGGATCAGGTCGGAGAAACCGTTGATGATCGCGGGCTGCTGCACGAATCCGGGCGCGGAGTTCACCATCCCGAACACGCGCAGCCACGCGGTCACGCGGTCGAGGTCGCCCAGCTCGCGCTGGAGGCTGCCCAGAACCGCCAGCGCGGTCAGGCGCGCCGCCTGATAGCCCTGCGTCAACGATACGTCGCGGCCAACCTTGCCCACGGGGACTGCGATCGTTCCTTCAGCGGTCTGCGGCGCGTGCCCCGACACGTACGCCCGGTTGCCGCGCACCCGAACGAACGAGAACGGCAGCCGCGTTTTCGGCGGCACCACGATCGCCGGGGGAAGTACGAGTCCGAGACGTTTGAGCCTCGCTTCGATCTGCATCGACGAATCCTTTCGTGCGGCTTGCGGCTGGGTGACAATGGAAGTAGTGGAAGTAGGGTCAGACTCGACTTGTCCGAAGTGTGCGAGGGTGCCTACGTTCGTGGCGAAAGTCGAGTCTGACCCTATTTTCCCGCTCACTTCGAAATAATGCCCGCTGCCCCGGACTACCTCAACCCCGATCTTCCGCCCGGCCTCGCGCGCGTACGCATGCCGGTGGTCGACGCGAGCGCGAAGAATCTGGCCGGCTACGGAACGCTGGTCGACGATCGCGTGTCGTGCCGGATCGAGATCACGCGATGGCCTGCGCAGGGTTGGCGACCGGTCGACACCGACTCCGGCGACGAAGGCGGCACCACCGACGGCGTGTTCGTCAGCGAATGGAAGGGCGACGTGCTCTATGGCCGCAACGAGGCGGTGGACGGCCACTACATTCTCGCCTACGCCGACGAACCGTCGCGCGCGGACGAGCGCCACCACCGCCCGCCGGCGCGCATGCTGGTCTGGCATTGCAACTATCACCCGGACGGCGGTCAACTTTTCTTCCCGCTCGAGCCCAGGCCGTTCATGGTGCCGCTGGCCCTGCCCGGCGACGACGTGAAGCCGGAACACTTCGTTTGCTTCCGCTTCGACGGCCGCCGCGGCCTCTACATCCATCCGAATATCTGGCACGAGGGCGTCTTCGCGATCTCCGGAACGCAGCGCTTTTTCGATAGCCAGGGCGCCGTGCATGCGCGCGTGTCCGTCGATTTCGCGCGAGAGTTCGGCTGCCTGCTCGAAGCGGCGCTCGTCTGACCCTGCTTTCCTGCTCAGAACTTGCCGTACTGGTTGTAGGCCGCGACCGGGTCCATGCCGCCGATCAACGCGCGGCGCATCTCGCTCTCGGTGGCGACGACCTCCTCGGTCCGGGTCACGACCTCCTCGGCGATGCCGGCCGGCACGATCACGACGCCGTCGCGGTCGCCGAGCAGGAAGTCGCCGCTCTCGATGGTCACTGTGCCGATGGTCACCGTCTCGCCGTAGCGGTCGGGAATCCAGCGCTCGACGATGTCGGAGGGCGTCAGGAACGAGCAGAACACCGGGAAGCCCTGCGCGAGCACGTGGTCGGTGTCGCGCGAGCCGCCGTCGACCACGTAGCCGAGCACGCCGCGGGCGGCGAGGGTCTGCGCCGACAGTTCACCCATCAGCGCGACCTCGTGGTTGTTCGGTTGGCACACGATAACGTGGCCGGAGGGCGCCTTCGCCAGCAGCGTGCACCAGCCGAGCAGCGTTTCGTGACGCGTCTTGGTGCGGTCCATATGTCCCGACACGGTCCACACCGGCCCGGCCAGCCGCGTGCCGGGAGCGATCGCCTTGATCGCGGGCGGCAGCACGATGTTCTC
>JAAFGU010000386.1:2957-5032 GCA_010365205.1 Aromatoleum sp.
CACGCGGCCAGCCGCTCCGTCAGCGTCGCCATCGACTCCTCATTCGGCTTTTATTTTCGGCCAGATTCCGATGATGCCTCCGGCAAGCGTGAGTCCGATGAATGCATACCCGGCATTGATCAGCCACAGCTTCACCGTGCGCCCCTCGAATCCGTAGTCGAGCGCGAGCACCGCGCCGCAGAAACCGAGCGCCACGATGGCGCCGAGCGTCGCGCCGCCTGCCAGCGAGCGCATGCCGAGCCGGCCGATCAGCCACGACAATGTGTAGCACATGGCGAGGATCGCGCCGAAGCCGATGACGTACGGCAGCGGCGTGCCCTGCGGGATCTGGTCGGCGGTCTTGCCGATGCCGGCGAGCCACGGCGTTGCGAGCATGCTGTACCAGGCGACGCCGAGGATCCAGAATGCGACGGCCGCCGGAAGGGCGGCGAGGTGACGAACGATGAACATGGAGCCTCCCCCAGTGGTGACGGCGGATGTTCCCGAACTGGCGTGGGGCCAGTGCACTGCAACGGCCGAAGCCGATTTGGCCGCTGCAGTGCAACGGGCAGTCTGCATCCGCGCTGCGCGAGGCGCAAGCAGCGCCGCCGGTCAGGCGCCTCACTATCCAACCCCCTGCGATACCGCTAACATGCGCGCCGGGCACCCGCGGTGCTCGCCCGTGTCCCGCTCGCCATGTCCCGCACCTCCGCCGCTTCTGCCGTCACCCGTTGGTCCCGCTGGGGCGTGGCCCTGGTCGAGGCCGGCGACGGGCGGCCGCTCTGCCTGTCGCTGACCAATACGCGTTTTTTTCGCAACAGTGCGGCGCCGAGGGAGACACTGCGCGGTTACGCCGATCTGGTCGATTGGGCGTCGCTGAAGAAAATCGTGGGACCGAAAGAGGCCAATCGTCTCGTCGGTCAGGCGACGGCGAGTCCACCGGCCGCGCGCCGGGAACTGGCCAGGACGATCGCGCTGCGCGAGGCGATGGCGCGCCTGTTCGCGGCGAAGGCGCACCATCGCGAGCTCGCGGCTGATGATCTCGCCGTCGTCATGACCACTTTCAACGAGGCGGCGAAGCAATTGAAACTCGCGATCGACGACGAGCGGATCGTTCCGTGCCTCGACCCCGCCCGCGCCGGACTCGCGCTGCCGCGCTGGCAGGCAGCGGTATCGGCGATCGGACTCCTTACCTCGAAGGCCGCCGCGCGGGTGAAGGAATGCGCTGACGACCGCGGCTGCGGCTGGCTGTTTCTCGACACCACGCGCAACGGATCGCGAGTGTACTGCTTCTCGAGCGAATGCGGCAACCGCGCGCGCCAGATGAAATTTCGCGAACGGCATCGGGCCGGCGACGGCACGGTGCACGTCCACCGCGCCTAGCAAAGCGGGGTCAGACTCGACTTTTGCGACGTGCGTTCCAGTGCCCCGTCTGTGGCGAAAGTCGAGTCTGACCCCGCTTTGGTGGCGCCTGCTACGCGAGTCCGAACGTGTGCTGGATCATCGCGCGGTAGCTGCGGCCCGACGTGAGCTCGGTGCCGTTCGACAGCGCGATCAGGTACTCGCCGTGCAGCAGGGGCCGCAGTTCGCGAACTGCCTGAATGTTGACCGCGTGCGAGCGATGGACGCGCAGGAACTCGGCGGGGTCGAGCAGTTCGATCAGGCGCGTCAACGTTTCCTTGTGCAGGTACGGGCGGTCCGCCCACAGCCGGACATAGTTGTCCTCGGCTTCGAGGCGGACGATGTCGGCGACCTGGACAATCACGATCCGGCTCACCGATTTGACCGCGATTCGCGTCAGATAGCGTGGCGGACCCCACGCCGAAACCCCGGCAGCGTTCACGGCGGGCGCGCGCGCATCGTCACGGGTCGTGGTGTTCTCGCTCAGGAAATCGTCCGCCGGCATCGGTCCCCCCGATCAAGCTGCCACCGGCGCGCGCCGGCTCGCCCCAACCGCGGCAGGGCATAGCATGTATATGCATGCTTAGTCGACAGTAACGCGAATCCATCCGACGCGCAAGGGCGCGTGGACGAAACGCCGGCGCGGGCGACGTGGCGGTCCGGCGCGCGACAGGACGTTGGAGAGGAACGACGCG
>JAAFGU010000387.1 GCA_010365205.1 Aromatoleum sp.
GTCGCGTCGGCGTCCTGCGCCATGCTCACCGCGCCGCCAGCGCGGCGACGTGCCGGGCCAGCTCGGCCCGCACCGCATCGACCGGTCGGGTGCTGTCGATTACCCGGAACCGCTCGGGATGCTCGCGCGCCCGCGCGTGGTAAACCGAGCGGACGCGCTCGAAAAACGCGGCGGCTTCGCGTTCGAACTTGTCGAGTGCGCGTCCCTCCGACTCCGCCCGGTCGAGGCGGGCTCTCGACACCGCGGTCGGCACGTCGAACAGGAACGTCAAATCGGGCTGGCAGTCGCCGTGAATCCATTGCTCGAGCTCGGATATCCGATCGATCGGCACGCCGTGGCCACCGCCCTGGTACGCAAACGTCGCATCGGTGAAACGGTCGCAAAGCACCCATTCGCCGCGCGCGAGCGCCGGCCGGATCACGCGATCGAGATGCTCGCGCCGCGCGGCGAACATCAGCAGCGCCTCGCTGTCATGGGTCATCGGCTCGCGCAGCAGCAGGCGGCGAAGCTCCTCGCCGAGCGGGGTGCCGCCCGGTTCGCGCGTGGCGACGACCGCATGTCCCTGGGCTTCGAGTCGCTCGACCAGCCACCCGACGTGCGTGCTCTTGCCGGCGCCGTCGATGCCTTCGAGCGTGAGGAAACGACCGGTGCGTTGTGGCATGAAAGACAATCGGGACGGGTGAAATGAAAATCGGCAGGCGGCGGCAAACGAGAGGCCCGCCGCGGGCGGTCAGCGGCCGCCGGTCTGGAATTTTGCCACGGCCTGGTTGTGGCCGGAGAGCGTCGCCGAGAATTCCGATGTCCCATCGCCGCGCGCAACGAAATAGAGGTAGCTCGTTTTCGGCGGATTCGTCGTCGCCTCGAGAGATCGCTGTCCGGGCAGCGCGATCGGCGTCGGCGGCAGGCCGTCGCGGGTGTAGGTGTTGTACGGCGTGTCTGCCTCGAGGTCGCGCTTCCTGAGATTGCCATCGAACGCAGCACCCATCCCGTAGATGACCGTCGGGTCCGTTTGCAACCGCATCCCGATTCGCAGCCGGTTGACGAACACCGACGCGATCAACGGCCGGTCCGCGGCGCGGCCGGTTTCCTTTTCAACGATCGAGGCGAGAATCAGGGCCTGGTACGGGTCATTCAGCGGCAGATCCGACGCGCGCTTCGCCCACGCGGCGCCGAGCCGGGACTGCATCAGCCGGTGAGCACGCGTCAGCAACGCGACATCGTTCGAACCGGCGCCGAAGAAATACGTGTCAGGGAAGAACCAGCCTTCCGGGCGCGATCCCTCGGCGCCGATCCGCTTCATCAATTCCGCATCGGAGACGTCGCGCAGCGTGTTGGTGACTGCCGGATTGGCCGCCAGCATTTCCCTGAACTCGGCAAACGTCGAACCCTCGACCACGGTCAGCGCGGCTTGCGTGACGTCACCCTGCGTCAGCTTGTCGAGGAGCCCGGACAGCGTGATGCCTGCGGAGATTTCGTAGTTGCCGGCCTTGATCGTCCGGTCCACACCGCGCCAGCGACCAAGCAGTGTCAGCCACCGCTCGCCGGGGATCACGCCGGCGACGGTCAACTCGCGCGCAATCGCGGTCAGGCTCGCGCCCGCCTTCACGTCGAACGGGTACGGTGACGTCGGAAGGGCGAGCGGCTGCTGCAATTGCCATCCGGCAAAACCCGCGGCGGCCGCGAACGCGAGCGCGAACGCGGCGACCACGCGAGTGAAAAGACGGAGCGGTGCGGGCATCGGCGAGGGCGAAGATGTCGGGGCGGCGCGTCCCGCCCGGCGAAGTCTGCGGATTATAATCGCCCGATGCCACTCTCCCCCCGTCTTCCCGCCCCATCGACCGGATTCACTCTGGTCGAGGTTCTGGTGGTCATCGTGATCCTCGGCATCCTCGCGGCACTCGTAGTGCCGCGGATCATCGAGCGCCCGGACGAAGCGCGGGCCGTGGCGGCCCGGGCCGACATCGCGTCGATCATGCAGGCGCTCAAGCTGTATCGACTCGACAACCAGCGATATCCGAGCACTGAGCAAGGGCTGGCCGCCCTGGTGTCGAAGCCGCTGCAGGCGCCGGTCCCTCCGAACTGGAAGCCCAACGGCTATCTCGAACGGCTGCCCAAAGACCCATGGGGCAAACCGTACCAGTATTTGAGTCCGGGACTCCGCGGCGAGGTCGACGTATTCAGCTTCGGCGCCGACGGCCAACCCGGCGGCAGCGGCATCGACGCCGACATCGGGTCGTGGGACCTTTGAACCACGCGCCCGCACTGCGACAACGGCTGGCGGCGTTCACACTCGTCGAGTTGCTGGTCGTGCTGGCCATCATCGGCGTCGCGGCAGGTCTGGTGGCGGTCAATCTGGGCGGCGACGATCGCCGCGCGGCCGAACGCGAAGCCAGGCGTCTCGCGGGCGCGCTCGAGCACGCGGCCGCACTGGCACAATGGCGCGGCGAGACGCTCGGTGTTTCGGCCGAGGGCAGGAGCTACCGGTTCTGGCAGCGCAGCGCCGACGATCGCTGGGCCGCGGTCGCCGGCGACGATGTGCTGATGCCGCGGGTGCTTCCCGGGGAGATGACCGTCGTCCCGCTGACGTACGCCGGGGCGCCCGTGCCGGCGGACACGATATTCCCGTTCCGCGCGAGCGGTCGCAATGAACCCTACGCGCTCGCGCTTGTTTCCTCCTCATGGTCCGTCGTCATCGCCGCCGATCCGCTGAACCGCGTACAGATCGCGGACGGTCTTTCCGCGGCTTCACGCTGATCGAGATCCTCGTCGCGCTCGCGATCCTCGCGGTCGCGCTCGCGGCGGGCATGCGCGCGGTCGCGCAATCGAGCGACAGCGCGACGCTGTTGAAGCAGCGCACGCTGGCGCTGTGGGTCGCCCAGAATCGGCTCGCGGCCGCACAGGTCGCGGCGATCGCCGCG
>JAAFGU010000388.1 GCA_010365205.1 Aromatoleum sp.
CAGGCTCGCGCTGGCGACGGAGCCCGCGACGGAGGCCCGCGATGCGTAATCCGCAGCTCAACGCGGCGGGGGAACTGACGCACCTCCTCACCCTCGAGGATCTGCCGGCGGAAGTCATCAGCCGGATTCTCGACACCGCGGTGCCGTTCGCGTCGATCGCCGAGCGCGACGTCAAGAAGGTGCCGCTGTTGCGGGGCCGCTCGGTGTTCAACCTGTTCTTCGAAAACTCGACACGCACGCGGACGACGTTCGAAATCGCCGCCAAACGGCTGTCCGCCGACGTCATCAACCTCAACATCGGCGCGTCGTCGACGAGCAAGGGCGAGACCTTGCTCGACACCGTCGACAATCTGGTCGCGATGAACGCCGACATGTTCGTCGTCCGGCACGCGCAGTCGGGCGCTCCGCACCTGATCGCCGCGCATCTCAACCGCACCGGACGCACGCATGTGCATGTGGTCAACGCCGGTGACGGCCGCCACGCGCACCCGACGCAGGGGCTGCTGGATCTGTTCACCATCCGCCACTACAAGCAGGATTTCCACCGGCTGACCGTCGCCATTGTCGGCGACGTGCTTCATTCGCGGGTCGCGCGCTCGCTGATTCACGGGCTCACCACGCTCGGCACGCCGGAGGTGCGCGTCATCGGTCCGAAGACGCTGCTGCCGACGGCAGTCGCCTCGCTCGGCGTGCAGGTTTTCCACGACATGCGCGAAGGCCTCGCGGGGTGCGACGTCGTCGTGATGCTGCGGTTGCAGAACGAGCGGATGAAGGGCGCGCTGCTGCCTTCGGCCGGCGAGTACTTCAAGCACTACGGCCTCACGCCGGAGAAACTGGCGCTGGCGAAACCTGACGCGATCGTGATGCACCCGGGTCCGATGAACCGTGGCGTCGAAATCGACTCGGCGGTCGCCGACGGCGAGCGTTCGGTGATCCTGCCGCAGGTGACGTTCGGCATCGCGGTGCGAATGGCGGTGATGAGCATGTTGGCGGGGAACTGACGTGAAGATCGAGATCCGCAACGGCCGCCTGATCGACCCGAAGCACGGCGTCGACAGGGTAGCGTCGCTGTACATCGCCGCAGGCAAGGTCGTCGCGATCGGCGACGCGCCGGCCGGTTGGAGCGCGAATCGCACGCTCGACGCGACGGGCCTCATCGTCGCGCCGGGGCTCGTCGATCTCGCCGCGCGGCTGCGCGAGCCCGGCTTCGAGTACAAGGCGACGCTGGAATCGGAAATGGACGCCGCCGTCGCCGGCGGCGTGACGAGCCTCGCGTGCCCGCCCGACACCGATCCGCCGCTTGACGAGCCGGGCCTGGTCGAGATGCTCAAGCATCGGGCGCGTTCGCTCAATCAGGCGCACGTGTATCCGGTCGGCGCGCTGACCGTGGGCCTCAAGGGCGCCGACATTACCGAAATGGGCGAGCTGGCCGAAGCCGGCTGCGTCGCGTTTTCGCAGGCCGACGCGCCGCTTGTCGACACGCAGGTCCTGCTGCGGGCGATGCAATACGCGGCGACATTCGGCCACCGCGTGTGGCTGCGGCCGCAGGACGCGCATCTCGGCAGGGGCGGCGTCGCGCACGACGGCGAAGTCGCGACGCGCCTCGGGCTGCCCGCAATTCCGGCGTCCGCGGAAACGATTGCGCTGGCGACGATCCTGGCTCTGGCGCGCGAGACCGGCGTACGCGCTCATGTCTGCCGGCTGTCGACGGCCGCCGGGGTGGCGATGATCCGCGCCGCGAAGAAGGACGGCCTCGACGTCACCTGCGATGTCGCCGCGCACCACCTGCACCTGTGCGACGTCGACATCGGCTGGTTCGACGCCCAGTGCCATCTGGTGCCACCGCTTCGCGGCACGCGCGATCGCGCCGCGTTGCGCGCCGGGCTCGCCGACGGCACGATCGACGCCGTCTGCTCGGACCATACGCCGGTGGACGACGACGGCAAGCAACTGCCGTTCGCCGAATCCGAACCCGGCGCGACGGCGCTGGAACTGCTGTTGCCGCTGACTCTGCAATGGGCGCTGGCAGACAAGGTGCCGCTGCCGGTCGCGCTCGCCCGGATCACGGCGCAGCCGGCGTCGATGCTCGGAATTGACGCCGGGCATCTCGGACTCGGGCACCCGGCGGACGTCTGCGTCTTCGATCCGGGCGCGTACTGGCGCGTCGAGCCGAAGGCACTCAGGAGTCAGGGCAAGAACACGCCATTCCTCGGGCTCGAAGTGCCGGGACGCGTGCGGACGACGCTCGTCGCAGGCCAGGTCGTCTACGAAGGCTGACCCCATGTACCATGCGGTGCCGGACGCCGGGAATGCCGGCGCGCCGTTGCTGCTGACGTTCCGCCGGACCCACCATTCGCGCCGATCGGTGCAGCGTTGAAGGAGGCAACGATGGCGCTCGAGCTCGAGCAGGACATGAAGGGCATGCTGCCCGAGAAGGATTTCGACCGGCGCGATTTCATCTGGTCGGCGCTGGGCGCGAGCGCCGCGCTCGCGCTGTCGCGGTCCGCGTCGGCACAGGAGATCACGACCGACACCGAAGGGATCGCCGCCGCCGACGTGTCGATCCCGACGGGGACCGGGAACCTGCGCGGTTACCGCGCGATGCCGGCCGAGGGCGGACCGTTCCCGGTCGCGCTGGTCGCGGCCGAGATCTTCGGTCTCAATCACTACATGAAGGACATCTGCCGCCGGCTCGCGAAGGCCGGCTATTACGCGATCGTGCCCGACCTCTACACACGCAAGGCCGATCTCACGAAACTGACCTCGATGGCCGAGATCAGGCCGATCGTGAGCACGAAGTACGACACCGAGCTCGTCTCCGACTACGACGCGACGGTCGAGTTCGCGCGCGCGAGCTTCAATGCCGACATGACGCGGATGGCGATCACCGGCTTCTGCCGCGGCGGGCGCACGCCGCTACGCGGCGGCCAATCCGAAGCTTAGGGCCGTCGTCGCGTGGTACGGTCCGGTCGGCGGAGCGACCGACGAGTACACGCCGCGCACGGCGATGGACCGCGTGGGCGAGATCAAGGTGCCGGTGCTGGGCCTCTACGGCGCGAAAGACGCCGGCGTTCCGGCAGTCGAGGTCGAGAAATTCTTCGCTGCGCTGAAGGCCGGCGGCATACCGGCGGAGCTCGTCATGTATCCGGACGCCGGGCACGGATTCCACGCGGATTTCCGGCCGGACAACTACCGCAAGGCCGACGCCGAAGATGGCTGGAAGCGGATGCTCGACTGGTTCAAGAAGTACGGCGCGGCTTAGTGCTAACAGGCCCTGATAGCACGCCAATTGGCGGCGACGGCGGGCGGCCCCGGCGCCAATAACCGGGGTGGCCGCGCTGTTATAATTCAAGGTCGGTCGCTCCGGTTCGCTCCTTCGTGCAAGATTCCCTCGCTCACCTCGAACAGCATTCGATCCACCTGATCCGCGAGGCCTACGCCCGGCTGAAGCCGATGGCGATGCTGTGGTCGCTCGGCAAGGACTCGAACACGATGATCTGGCTGGTGCGCAAGGCCTTTCTCGGCCGCGTGCCGTTCCCGGTGATCCTGCTCGATACCGGCAACGAGTTCGACGAGGTCTATGCGTTCCGCGACCGTTACGTGCGCGAATGGGAGCTCGAGTACATCAACGCACCGTGTCCGCCGGTCGAGGAGACGGACCCGACGCTGCCACCCAACGCGAGGGCCGCCGCGCGCAAGACGCTCGGCCTGAAGCGGCTGATGGCCGAACGCGCGTTTGCCGGTCTGCTGCTGGGAATCCGCCGCGACGAACAGCCGATCCGCGGCAAGGAGCGCGGCTTCTCGCCGCGCGATGCCGCCGGCGCGTGGCACGTGCGCGAGCAGCCGACCGAATTGTGGGGCCACTACGCGACGGCGGTGCCGCCGGGCGGCCACGTGCGCGTGCATCCGCTGCTCGAATGGACCGAGCTCGACATCTGGCGCTACGTCCAGCGCGAGCGGATTCCGGTCTGCGAACTGTATTTCACGCGCGACGGAAAGCGCTACCGCTCGCTGGGCGAGAAGGACATCACGTTTCCGATCGAATCGAACGCGTCGAACGTCGCCGAGATCATCAGCGAGCTCGAGACGACGCGGCAGTCCGAGCGCGCGGGGCGGGCGATGGACCACGAGCGCGAAGACGCGTTCGAGCGGCTGCGCGCCGCGGGCTACATGTGATGGAGCGCCAGCTCGCCGTCTGCCTCGCCGGACACGTCGATCACGGCAAGTCGTCGCTGCTGGGGCGCCTGCTGCACGAGCTCGACCTGCTGCCCGACGGCAAGGTGGCCGCACTCGAGGCGGCAAGCGCGCACCGCGGCGTGCCGCTCGAATGGTCGTTCGCGCTCGATTCGTTCCAGCTCGAGCGCGACCAGGCGATCACGCTCGACACGACGCGGGTGCGCGTGCGCACGCCCAGGCGCGAGTTCATCATCATCGACGCGCCCGGCCATCGCGAGCTCGTCCGAAACCTCGTCACCGGCGCCGCCGATACGACGGCGGCGCTGCTCGTCGTCGACGCGGAATCCGGCGCCGAGGCGCAGACGCGCGCGCACGCGGCGTTGCTGCGCCTGCTCGGCATTCGCGACTTCATCGTCGCGGTCAACAAGATGGACCTCGTCCAGTGGGACGAGGCGCGCTTTGGCGCGCGGCGCGACGAGATCGCCGCCGCGCTGGCGCGGCTCGGCGTCGTCGTCCACGCGATCGTCCCCGTTT
>JAAFGU010000389.1 GCA_010365205.1 Aromatoleum sp.
AAACGATGGCGGCGACCGTCGCGACGCCGCTCGAGCGATCGCTGGGACGCATCGCCGGGGTCACCGAGATGACCTCGTCGAGCGCGCTGGGATCGACGCGGATCACGCTGCAGTTCGATTTGAGCCGCGACATCGATGGCGCCGCGCGCGACGTGCAGGCGGCGATCAACGCGGCGCGTTCGTTGCTTCCGACCGGGCTGCCCAGCAATCCGAGCTACCGCAAGGTGAACCCGGCCGACGCGCCGATCATGATCCTGACGCTCACCTCCGACACGATGACGCAGGGCCAGATGTACGACGCGGCGTCGACGATCGTCGCCCAAAAACTGTCGCAGGTGGGCGGCGTCGGCCAGGTGAGCGTCGGCGGCAGCTCGCTGCCCGCGGTGCGAGTCGAGCTCAACCCTGAAGCGCTGAACAAGTACGGCATCGGCTTCGAGACCGTACGCGCCGCGCTTGCGGCGGCGAACGCCAACCGGCCCAAGGGCTCGGTCGAGGACGGCGACCGGCACTGGCAGATCTACGCCAACGACCAGGCCAAGACCGCCGCCGAATACCTGCCTCTCGTCGTTTCGTACCGCAACGGCGCGGCGGTCCGGCTCGCCGACGTCGCCGAAGTGGTCGATTCGGTGCAGGACCTGCGCAATGCGGGAATGGCCAACGGCAAGCCGTCGGTACTGGTGATCATCAACCGCCAGCCCAACGCCAACATCATCGAGACGGTCGACCGGGTGACCGCGCTGCTTCCTTCGCTGCGCGCGTCGATCCCCAGTGCGATCACGCTGACGCCGGCGATGGAGCGCACCGCCACCATCCGCGGCTCGCTGCGTGACACCGAGCGCGCGCTGTGGATGGCGATCGCGCTGGTGATCGTCGTCGTGTTCGTCTTCCTGCGCAACGCGCGCGCCACGCTGATCCCCAGCGTCGCCGTGCCGGTGTCGCTGATCGGCACGTTTGGGGTCATGTATCTGTGCGGTTTCTCGGTCAACAATTTCACGCTGATGGCGCTGACGATCGCCACCGGCTTTGTCGTCGACGATGCGATCGTCGTCCTCGAGAATACGTCGCGCCACATCGAACGCGGAATGACGCCCTACGCGGCGGCGTTGCAGGGAGCGCGTGAGGTGGGATTCACGGTGCTGTCGATGAGCGTGTCGCTGATCGCCGTGTTCATCCCGATCCTGTTGATGGGCGGAATCGTCGGCCGACTGTTTCGCGAATTCGCCGTCACGCTCTCGGTCGCGATCCTGATCTCGCTCATCGTCTCGCTGACGACCGCGCCGATGATGTGCGCCAGGCTGTTGCGTCCCGCGTCGGAACGCGTGCCGGGCCGGCTGGGCGCCTGGAGCGAGCGCGCGTTCAACACACTGCTCTCAGGCTACCGGCGCAGCCTTGCGTGGGGATTGGAGCACGGGATTGTCGTGCTGCTGGTGTTGCTGGCGACGATTGGGCTCAACGTCTACCTTTACGTCGTCATTCCAAAGGGCTTCTTCCCGCAGCAGGACACCGGCCGGCTTACCGGAGGCATTCAGGCCGATCAGAGTATCTCGTTCCAGGCCATGCGGGAAAAGCTGGCGTCGTTCATGGCCATCGTCGGCGCCGATCCCGCGGTCGAGAACGTCGTCGGCTTCACCGGTGGTTCGCAGCGGAATTCGGGGTTCATGTTCGTTGCGCTGAAGCCCGTCTCCGAGCGCAAGGAAACCGCGGACCAGGTCATTGCCCGGCTGCGGGGCAAGCTCGCGCGCGAGCCAGGGGCGAACCTCTTTCTGCAGCCGGTGCAGGACATCCGGATCGGCGGACGTCAGAGCAACGCGCAGTATCAGTTCACGCTTCAGGCCGACGATCTCGCCGAGCTGCGGACATGGGAGCCGAAAATCCGCCAGGCGCTCGGTCAGCTCGACGAGCTTGCCGACGTGAACACGGACACACAGGACAAGGGGCTGCAGACCTCCATCGTGGTCGATCGCGACACCGCGGCGCGGCTCGGCGTGACCTCCCGCCTCGTCGACACGACGCTGAACGACGCGTTCGGCCAGCGCCAGGTGTCGACGATCTATGCGCAACTGAACCAGTACCACGTGGTGATGGAGGTGGCCCCCGAGTACTGGCAGTCGCCCGACGCGCTGCGCACCGTCTACATCAGCGTTCCCGGCGGGGCGCAGGTGCCGTTATCGGCGATCTCGACCTACGGGCCGACGAACACGCCGCTCGGGGTCAACCACCAGGGCCAGTTCGTCGCGTCGACGATTTCGTTCAACCTGGCACCCGGGGTTTCCCTGTCGCAGGCGACGCGCGCGGTCGAGGACGCGCTGGCCCGGCTCGGCGTCCCGGACACGGTGCGCGGCGCCTTCCAGGGAAGCGCGCGGGCGTTCCAGGCCTCGCTCGACAGCCAGCCTTGGCTGATACTCGCCGCACTGCTGACCGTGTACATCGTGCTCGGAGTGCTCTACGAGAGCTATGTGCATCCGCTGACGATCCTGTCGACACTGCCGTCGGCAGGCGTGGGTGCGCTGCTGGCGTTGATGCTTTTCAAGACCGACTTCACGATCATCGCGTTCATCGGCGTGATCCTGCTGATCGGCATCGTGAAAAAGAACGCCATCATGATGATCGACGTGGCGCTCGACGCCCAGCGCACGCGCGGCGTGAGTTCGCGCGACGCGATCTTCGACGCCTGCCTGCTGCGGTTCCGGCCGATTCTGATGACGACGATGGCGGCGATGCTGGGCGCGTTGCCGCTGGCGCTGGGCGCGGGCGACGGCGCCGAGATGCGCCGCCCGCTCGGGATCGCCATCGTCGGCGGCCTGCTGTTCAGCCAGATACTCACGCTGTATACGACGCCTGTCGTCTATCTGTACCTCGACCGGTTCCGGCTTTGGGCGGACCGCGCCTGGTCGCGGCGGCGCCCCGACGCG
>JAAFGU010000390.1 GCA_010365205.1 Aromatoleum sp.
GTACGCCGCCCCGAGCCGCCGGCGGCCAATCCGGACGACGATGAACGTCATCGTGGCCGCGGCCGGCGCGTGCCGAAGGTACGATCGAAGCGGATGGCCTCCGGATACGACAGCACCTCGACCAGTTCGCCGGTTCGGATCTGGGCCTGCACGGCTTGCCACCAGCGGGCGTCGAGCAAATCGGCGTGATGACGAAGAAAGCACTCGCGCGTCTTCGGATCGGTGAGCAGGAACGTCGCGAATTCCTCGGGAAAGATATCATGCGGTCCGACCGGGTACCAGACGTCGTTCGACATCTCGTCGTAGTCGGGCGGCGGCGGCGGAATCTTGCGGAAGTTGCAGCCGGTCATGTACTCGATCTCGTCGTAATCGTAGAACACGACGCGGCCGAACCGGGTGACGCCGAAATTCTTGAACAACAGATCGCCGGCGAATATATTGACGGCGGCCAGCTCCCTGAGCGCGTCGCCGTACTCGCGCATCGCGTGCATCCGCTGCGCGTCGTCGCAGCGTTCGAGGAAGAGATTGAGCGGAGTCATCCGCCGCTCGATGTACAGGTGCTTGACGATCACGTGGTCGCCGTCCTGCTCGATTAGCGACGGTGCGACGGACTCCAGCTCCGCCATCAACTCCTCGGAGAACCGCGCGCGCGGAAACGGGACGTCCGAGTACTCCAGGACGTCGGTCATCCGGCCGACGCGGTCGTGGTGCTTCACCAGCGTGTATTTCTGCTTGACCCGCGCGCGGTCGGTGTCCTTGCTCGCGGCGATCCGGTCCCTGATCACCTTGAACACGTAAGGGTAGGACGGTAGCGTGAACACGCTCATGACGAGGCCCTTGATGCCGGGGGCGATGATGAACTTGTCGCGCGAATGTTTGAGGTGGTGCAGGAAATCGCGAAAGAAAAGGTTCTTGCCGGCCTTCTGCAGACCGACCATCGTGTAAAGCTCGGCGGCGGTCTTGTCGCGCAGGATCGAGCGCAGGAAATCGATGTAGGCCGACGGCACTTCCATATCGACGAGGAAATACGCGCGATTCGCGGAGAACAGGACGGCGAGGTCGGCGTCGTCCATCAGCAGCGCATCCACGTAGAGCCTGCCCTCGGCATCGTGCTTCACCGGCACGACGAACGGATAGGTGTGGATGCCGTTGACGATCCGGCCCACGATGTACGCGGTTTGATTGCGGTAGAACGGCGCCGACAGCACCTGGATCTGATGGTTGGGCTCGAGCCGGAAGGGGCGCGGAACGCGGTGACGGAACGCGGCCAGCACGCGGCGGAGGTCGCGGCCGAAGTCCGCGAATTTTCGCTCGAAGCCGATGTCGAGCACGATGTCGACCAGTGCGGCTCGCAGCCCCTGCTGCAACGGGTAGTAGCTCCGGTATGACGGCGGGTCGGCATCGATGTGTTCGGTGGAAATCGCCGGCCGCACGAAGATGAAGCGGTTGTGGAAGTACGCGCGATGGAGGATCTTCACCGACACCGAATTGAAAAACGTCTCCGCGCACTCCGGTTGCCGGTGGTCGATCAGCAAACCGATGTAATGCTGTTTCACCTGTTCCCACAGCGCGTCGCCGCTCGCGCCGTCGAGCCCGGCGCCGCGGAATTCGCGGGCGATCCGGTCGGCGGTTTCGTGTACCCGGCGGTCGTAGAAGTCGATCCGGTCGCGCGCGACATTCTGGATCGCGAGCCAGTTGCCCGCCTCGTAGTGACGCCGCGCGGCGCGAGCGCATTCGCGGAACAGTGCGTAGTGCTTGTCGAAGCCTCCGAGCAGCGCGACGGCGATCGCGTGAGCCTGCTCGGCGGACGGGGCCGCACGGACGGCGAGGGGGGCGGTGGTGATCGGCATCGGAACGGCGCGTTCAGCCAGCGAAAGGAACGACTGCGATTGGCGGGGAGGCCGGCAACAAATCGATCGATGATGCCGCGGCGCGCCCGGGCGCCGGCCGGATCACGCGCGTGATCCGCGGGCGGTTGCGGACTACTGGTCGAGCTTGTCCAACTGTTCGCGGAAGTCCTTCGACGAGTTGTTGTACTCGTCGATCGCGGCGTTCGCGGCGTCGATGTGCGGCTTCGACTGCTCGATCAGGGGCTTCGCGATCGCCTGCTCGTCGGCGACGAATTTCTTAAGGCATTCGAGATAGGCGTTCACGCTGCGCGTCCACAGGCGCTGTTGGGTGTCGGATGCAAGACGTCCGGGGTGCTCACCCGGTTTCGTACATGCGTGCTTCGGCGCCGTGGGCGCCGCCGGCTGCTGAGCGGGAAGGGTCGTGGGGAGCGCTGCCATGGCGAGGGCGAAGAGGGAGGCGGCGGTGAGGCGGCGAATCGGGGTCATGGGCAGGGTTTCCGTCGATGGAAGCGAAAAGCGCCATTTTACGTCGGCTGGCGCCGGCGGTAAAACCCGGGCATGTTATGGCGGCAGCGTCGACATTTGACGCCGCTTGGCCGCACCCATCAGCGGCGGGGTGGGGCGCAGCGGAAAACTCGGCCTGCCGGGCGGCAAGGCCGCGGGGAAGCTCAGAATGCAACCGCCGCGGACGGCGGCCGCTCGATAGAACCGCGAAGACGCGGGATCAGGTCGTACGCAGTGTCGCAACCGGGCAATTGACCCAAATCACCTGGGTCGCATTGCGCCGGGCCTGGCGTTCCACCTGGTCCATCTGAACGTCGTTGCAGACGATCCGGCCGTCAACGTCGGCTTTTGTCATCGGGGCCGGGGCACAACCCGCGATCAGCAGGGCGCCGGCAACACCGGCAACAGCGAAGAGCTTGGTCATGGGCGCTCCTCCTTTCCGGGGCCATTATCGGCACGATCTCCATCGGGCAGCAAGTACGGAATGCCCACGTCGGGGACGAATCCGCGTCCGGACGACGGACGGCGTCGAATGATGGGTGAACCGCCGGCCC
>JAAFGU010000391.1 GCA_010365205.1 Aromatoleum sp.
GGCGCGACGGCGAAGTCGAACCGCGCCGCGAACCGCGCAACGCGCAGCACGCGCAGCGGATCCTCGGCGAATGCTTTCCCGACGTGGCGCAGCACGCCGGCGGAAAGGTCGGCCGCGCCGCCGAACGGATCGATCAGCGTCCCGTCCTCGGCACGCGCCATGGCGTTGATCGTGAGGTCGCGCCGTCGAAGGTCTTCCTCGAGCGTCACGTCGGGCGACGCGAAGAATTCGAAGCCGCGATAACCGCGCCCGTGCTTGCGCTCGGTGCGCGCGAGCGCGTATTCCTCGCGCGTCTCCGGGTGCAGGAACACGGGAAAATCCTTGCCGACCGGCTTGAAGCCGGAGGCGAGCATCGTTTCCGGCGTCGCGCCGACCACGACCCAGTCGCGATCGGCGACCGGGCGGCCAAGGAGCTCGTCGCGGACCGCCCCGCCGACGCGGTAGATCCTCACGGGCTGGGCAGCGAGCGAGCGACGAGCCATTCGCGCACATTAGCCGGTCGCGGCGATGCGCACAACGCGGCGGGCGCTACTCATGCGTGACGAGACCGAGTTCGAGCATGACCTCGCCGTCGTCGACCGCGCCGGTGTCGCGGAAGCCGAGTTTCCGGTAGAAATCGCCGGGGTTGCCAGCACCCGGGAAGTACGACACGTCCATCGCGACCACTCCAGGAAGCGCACGCGCGTGTGCGATCAGCAGCCGCACGGCGTGCGCGCCGTAGCCGTTGCGCTGCTGCCGCGCGTCGATCATCAGGCGCCAGAGAAAACAGCGGTCGGCGCGCTCCGGGTTGGCGGCGCGGCTCGGGTCGTAGCGCATCGCAAATCCGACCGGCGCATCTCCCGCGTAGATCGCGCGGAACCACGCAGCGGGCTCGAAGTGCGCCTGCGCAATCGGCGTTGCGTTGGTGGCGACGAATTGCTGCCGGTCCGAACCGGGGTGGAGCGCGAGTATCGCCGAGAGCGATTCCGCGGTGATCTCACCCAACGTCACCGGCGGCGAAGCGGCGCTCATCGGCAAACAGTCGAGCGTCTCGGGTCAGCGACCGCCGTGCGTGCGGTAGGCATCGTACCGGCTCCGGGCCGCATCCGGCGAGAGATACTCCGGCGCGACGGCCTCGAGCGCGGTCGGCTTGACGCCGAACAATGCGGGAAAGTCGCAGCCGCAGACACTGTCGAGTTCCATCGACGCGAGGTTGTCGCGACTCATCAGCTTCCCGGGCAGCATCTCGAGGATGAGCGCCTGCAGCCTGCCCGCGATTCTGCCGAGCGGAACGATCGGCCGCTCGGCGCCGGTCACCTCGCCGACGTAGCGGACGAGCTCGCGCAGCGTGTAGATCTTCGGTCCGCAGAGTGGATACATCCGGCCGATCGACGCGTCCAGGTCGAGGGCCCGCACAAAGCAGTCGGCGACGTCTCCGACATACGCCGGCTGGAACCTGGCGTGCGCGCCGGCGAGTGCCACGACCGGCAGCAGCCGAAGGAGCTTCGCGAACAGGTTCAGGAAGGAATCCTCGCGCCCGAAGATCACCGACGGCTGGAAAATGGTCCAGTCGAGGCCGGACGCGACGATCGCGGTCTCGGCCTCGCCCTTGGTGCGCAGATACCGGCTCGGTCCCTCGGGATCGGCGTTGAGGGCGCTCATGTGAACGAGCCGCCGAACGGCGGCGCCGTTGCACGCGGCAATGACGTTTTTCGTGACTTCCAGATGGGCCTGCGCAAACGTCTCGCCGCCCTTTTCGTTCAGGATGCCGACGAGATTGATGACGGCATCCATGCCGCGCGCCAGGCGCAGGAGCGTCGCGGCGTCGTTGACGTCGGCATCGACGACATCGACGGTGGGCAGCAGGATCAGCGCACGCGCATTGTCGCGGCGGCGGGTCGGGACGACGATGCGATGACCGGCCGCCGCGAGCCGATTGACGATGTGGCGTCCGACGAAGCCGCTGCCGCCGACGACGAGAACGCTCCTGGCCGCCATCGTCAGTTCCCGGCGGCGACCGGCGCGGGATCTGCCCCGTTACCTCGTGCCGGCACGGTGCCCAGGCGCGTCGACAGCGGCACGAACGGCTGCTGCAGCTCGCGTGCGTAGAACATCGCGTTGGAAAGGACTTTTTTCACGTAATCGCGGGTCTCGTTGAAAGGGATCGTCTCGACCCAGACCGCGCCTTCCAGCGGGGCGCCGTTGCGCCAAGCCTGCGCGCGATTCGGTCCCGCATTATACGCGGCGGCCGCGAGCGCCGGCATCCGCTCCAGCCGCTCGAGCCAGTACTTGTAGTAGTACGCGCCGAACTGGGTGTTGGTCGCGGCGTCGCCGATCTGCGCCGGCCGGAAATCGGCGCGATTGAGCTGCTTCGCGACCCAGTTCGCCGTCGGCGGCATCAGCTGCATCAACCCGACCGCGCCTGCCGACGACACGATGTCGAGCGCAAATCGCGACTCCTGGCGCGCCAGCGCGAACAGCAGCGCGATGTCGACATCGTTGGCGCGCGCCGCGGCGGCGAAGTGCTCGCGAAAAGGCATCAGATAGCGCAACCCGAAATCGTGGCGCGCCGTCGTGCGGTCGGCGGTGTTGATCGCCCGATCGTAGAGCCCCCGTCGCCGGGCATACTCGGCCGCGAGCAGCAAACCGGCGTCGGGCTGGCCGCGCACGATCGCGACCCATTCGCGCTGCGATTCCGGCCGCATGTCGAGTTCGGCGAGCTTTACGGCGCGGCGCACTTCGGCCCGCTCGCCGAACGCCGCGAGCGCGTCCGACGACGGCAGCAGCGGCTCGCTCTTCAGGTCGCGCATCTTCTCGGCGCCACGACCGAGCGCCTCGGCGGCGAGTATCCCGTAAAAATTGAACTCTTCCGCCAGCGCAGCGTAGATCGCGCCGGCCTCGCCGGTCCGGCCGGCGGCTG